>JASHZK010000071.1 GCA_030042575.1 Acidimicrobiales bacterium | reverse complement strand
GCGCCGCCTCATGGAGCGACGACGAAAGCTGCGTTTCGTACCCTTTCAACTGTGGTTCAACACGGTTGGGCCAGGCGGGAAGACCTGGTTCGGTAACAGATATACGACGATCCGTCGCTATACCTTTAGGATTCACTGGCGTCCGTAGGGGGCCGATGGCGAGCGCTCGGTACGTACCGCACCAGGGCGCCCCGACTCCGGGGTCGGGTGCTCCGAAATGTTCCGACTCGTCGTACCCGACCGGTCTGGTCCCCGAGGCTTCCCTGACCGGACCTGGGAGGTCACCCCGATCCCGGCATTATGCGCTTCGGGTCCCACCCATGAGCGAAGGCGCGTGAAACGGTGTTACCGGATGGGGAGGATCAGCTCCGAAATGGCGGCGGCACCATCCACCGAGGCCGACGAGCAAAGTATGCCGAAAGGACGCCAAGTACCCCAATAGCGATCCCGACGATGGACGCTGTCTCAAGAACAATGCCAACCGCACCATTGACGTCATGTCAGACTGCGGTAGAAGCCGGAAACGCAGCGAGCGAGAGAAACATCACACCGCCTGGCAGCAGGCACCCGACGAGTTGGCGAAACAGTCGAACGGCTTGTGGGTAGCGGCCAGTATCCGCATACCAGCTCTTTGACCTCTTCCACATAAGCAGGTACAGCGTGAGAAAAAGTATGGCTAACGCAAGCGCCAACAGAACTGCGGTCGAAGGAAAGGGCTTCACTAAAAGCGCTGGACGCACGTGCCATGAGAAGGGGCCACTGGCCGAACGATAATGGTCGTTACTACCGCTTCGTGGTATCGAGCGGGACCGGAGTGTGCCGCACCTGTTCGCCTCGCCTCGGCGGTCGGGTGCTCGGGAACGCTCCGGCACGTGCTAACCGACCGGCCATGGTCCCCGGAGCCTCCCCGACCGGGCCTGTTCGAGCCAGACGACTATCGGCATTTGCGCGATTGAATGTAGCCGTGGTGAACCACCAGTGCGGCGCGGTTGGGGGTCGCGTCCTGGTGGCAGCCACGGCACTGGCCATGGTTTCCGTGGCCCTCAGTGGTTGTTCATCTTCTCCTTCGACAGAGGCGAAATCCCTGTGCCAAGGCGCCTTCGGGTCCAAGGCCCTGGACTGGGCCCCCGGCACCGTTCAGGATGTGAGAACACTTCGTATCGGCCCGGGTGTCCTGGCCGCTCCCCACGCATTTCCCAAGGCTGCTGCCAACGAGATCGTTGGCTTGTGCTGGACCGGGAAGCCCGGGAACTACGAGCTATATGCCGTTGCCGGTGGCTACAAGCCGGTGCGGGTCGAGGGTTTGGGAGGGAGATACGAGACGACCACCCCTGGCCCTGGCACGGTTCCCATCCCATAGCTCTCGCCCGCTATCCGCGGTCCTCGACCCCGCTCGACAAGTGCCGGAGTCGACCACCTTGGCCAAGCGACCAGCCGCAGGGGATCACGCCCAACCGTCATACCAGTGCCGTCTGGCCTCGGAGCTTCCCCGACGGCCCCTAGCCAAGCTAGGCGATCACCGGTATCAAGCTGCCCCCGGTTCAGTTCGGTTCGGTCTTCAGGCCGCATAATGGGGTGGTGACCGATCTACGGCTTGCCCTTTGTCAATGCGCCTCACGTGGCGATCCGCAGGCCAATCTCCAAAAGGGATTGGCCGTATGTTCGAAGGCTGCCGATGAGGGAGCGGACATCGCCATCCTCCCCGAGATGTGGCAAATCGGGTACGCCCCTTGCCCCGATGACGCGGCTGGACGGGTGACGTGGCAGGAAATGGCCATCGCCCGTCACGATCCATGGGTCGATGCATTCAGAAAGGCGGCGTCCAACCTCAACATGGCAATCCTGACGACGTTCTTGGAGCAGTGGCCTGGCGCTCCCCGCAACACTGCGCTGCTGATCGATCGGCGCGGTCGAGATGTTCTTTGCTACGCCAAAGTCCATACCTGCGACTGGGGCATGGAGAAGGCCCTCACGCCCGGAGAGTCCTTTGAGGTGGCTCGGCTCGACATTGACGGCGATTTCATCAACGTCGGCGTCATGATCTGCGCTGACCGGGAGTTCCCTGAGTCAGCACGTGAACTGATGCTTAGCGGTGCTGAAATCATTCTGGTTCCGAACGCTTGCCCGATGGCTGGTGAGCGGACCAATCAGCTTCGTTCTCGAGCCTTCGAGAACATGACCGCGATCGCGACGGTGAACTATGCAGCGCCCGATCAAGATGGCCATTCCAGCGTCTTTGACGGAATGGTCTTCGAACCAGATGGGCAACCGAATGGTCAGCCTCGTGACCAGCTCGTTTTGGAAGCGGACGGTGGCGAGGGCGTCTACCTTGCCACTCTCAGTCTGGACGCACTCAGGGAGTACCGACGGCGCGAGACGATGGGAGACGCATATCGGAAACCCACTGCGTACAGGCGCTTGCTGTCCAACGAAGTTTGCGTACCCGTCTTCAAACGGCCTGATTCTCGCAGGGGGTCTGTGATCACATAGGGCTGAGTCCGCCGGTATCGACGCGGTGATATCGAAGTGCGCTCCGGGCGGAAAGTGACGGTTGGCGCTACCTGGCCGAGGGGTCGGGACGCTCATAATGCTCCGCCGGGGTGATCCCGGACGGCCTGGGCGCCTGCGGCCTTTGCCCAAGATCCGGCGAGGGGGATTCATCTTTCTCGGCTGGGTCGGGGACCACAGCCC
>JASHZK010000070.1 GCA_030042575.1 Acidimicrobiales bacterium | reverse complement strand
GGGTCACCGCAGCCAGCGGGACTGACGTTTGGGCGGAGCCCTGCGCATGAGCCCCATACGGACCACCTTCGGGCCCTCGGCGCTGCTCACGCCGGCGAACGTCCTCACCTTGGCCCGGGTGCTGTCCACCCCGGTGATCGTGGCCATGGTCGCCGCTGCCGGCGCCGGGTGGGCACCTTTCGGCTTGGCTTTCGCCGTCGGGAGCACCGATGGGGTCGACGGCTGGCTGGCCCGACGCCAGGGGGCGACCCGCTCTGGGGCTTTCCTGGATCCCCTGGCCGACAAGGTGGTCGTCGTCGCCGTGCTGTGCACGCTGGCCGGGAGAGGGATCGTGGGCTGGTTGCCCGTGGCGGTCATCGCCGCCCGTGAGGTGTCGATGGCCGCCTATCGCATGGTGGTGGGCAGGCACGGGGTCTCGATCCCGGCTCGGACGTCGGCCAAGGTGAAGACCCTCGTCCAGGGTGTCGCCATCCTTGTGGCTCTGGCTCCTCCCGTCTCGACCCACCACACCGTGGTGTCGGTGGTGCTGTGGATGGCGGTGGCGCTCACTGTGCTGACCGGCGCCCAATACCTGCGTGACGGCAGGCGGGCAGCCGCCTCCAGCCGGGTGCGGCGGCTGACTCCGGGCCCGGCGCGCTCGCCCCAGGAGCCGGGGACCCCCACCGTCGGTGGGGCCGCCGGATGAGCTTTGCCGGCGGCGGCGGATGAGGATCGAGATCGTGGCCGTCGGGACCGAGTTGCTTCTCGGCCAGATCGTCGACACCAACTCGGTGTGGTTGGGCGAGCAACTGGCGTCGGCAGGGGTGGACTCGCATTTCCACCAGGCGGTGGGGGACAACCACAGGCGCATCGTCCTCGCTCTGCGCACCGCTTTGGCCCGTGGCGACGGCGTGATCGCCTGCGGAGGGCTGGGCCCCACCCACGACGACATCACCCGGGAGGCCATAGCCGAGGTGATGAACGTGCCGCTCGAACGTGACCCGGTCATCGTCGCTCGTATCGCCGAGCTGTTCTCGTCGCGGGGTCGGGCCATGCCGGCCAGCAACGAGCGCCAAGCCGACGTTCCCCGGGGGGCCACACCCATGCCCCAGGAGCTGGGTACTGCTCCCGGGCTCCTCTGCCCCGTGGGCAACAAGGTGGTCTACGCCCTGCCCGGCGTGCCGTACGAGATGCAGGAGATGTTCAACCGGGCCGTGCTGCCCGACTTGAGGCGACGACTGGGCGAGTCGGGCGCCACGGGAATCATCGCCAGTCGTGTGGTGAAGACCTGGGGGATGAGCGAGTCGGGGCTGGGCGAGCTCCTGGCTCCGCGCATCGAGGCTCTCGACAGCGGAGGGGGCAATCCGACCATCGCCCTGCTGGCCAGTGGCATCGAAGGGATCAAGATCCGCATCACCGCCAAAGCCGCCGACTCCCGTGCTGCTGGGGCCCTGTTGGCGTCGGAGGAGGCGCAAGTCCGGGCGTTGGTGGGCGAGGCCGTCTTCGGGGCAGACGACGAGACCATGGAGTCGACGCTCGCTGCTTTGTTGATGGCGCGGTCGTGGAGCCTCGCCGTGGCCGAATCGGTCACCGGTGGTCTGGTGGCGGCGCGCCTGGTGAACGTCCCCGGAGCCAGCAACTGGTTCAAAGGGGCGGTGGTGGCCTACGACTCGACGGTCAAATTCTCGTTGCTCCAAGTGCCCGAGGGGCCGGTGGTGACCGACAAGGCAGCCCGGGCCATGGCCGAAGGTGTTCGACGCCTCGTCGGCGCCGACGTCGGGCTGGCCATGACCGGCGTGGCCGGCCCGGAACCGCAGGAGGGACATCCTCCGGGGACGGTCTTCGTCGGCTTGGCCATTGGAGAATCGGAGCCCGAGGCCCTGGAGGTCCACCTGCCGGGCGACCGTGAGCGGGTGCGCCAGTACGCGGCCATCTCCGCCCTCGACCTGTTGCGACGGCGGCTGACCCGGGCGGGCGTCGTCCCGGCCTGACTCGGCCGGGCTGGCCTCGGCTCAGGCTGGGTCGGCGCCGAGATCTCGATAGCGATCGAAGGTGGCCTGATCGAAGGCGACCAGGCGGACCAGCTGCACCTCCGTGTCGGCCCGGCCCACCGTGCCCACGGCGACCTCGGCTGCCTGGTCGGGGGGATAGCCGTACACCCCGGTCGAGATGGCGGGAAAGGCGACCGACCGCGCCCCCAGCTCGTCGGCCACAGCCAGCGAGCGCCGGTAGCAGGAGGCCAGGACCGCAGCCTCGTCCCGGTTCCCGCCCGACCACACCGGGCCTACCGTGTGGATGATCCACCGGGCCCGCAGTCGGAACCCGGGGGTGGCCTTGGCCTCGCCCGGTGGGCACCTGCCGAGCTCGGCACAGGCGGCGTGCAATTCGGCTGTGCCCGCCGCCCGGTGGATGGCGCCGTCCACCCCGCCCCCGCCGGCCAGTCGTGAATTGGCCGCGTTCACGATGGCGTCGACGAGCTCGGCGGTGATGTCACCGAGCACGGCCTGCAGGCGGGGGCCCATACCCCCGGATCAGCTCGGTGGGCTGGGGGCGGTGGAGCCGTAGGCGCAGCTGAAGGCGTCGCCATCGGTGGGGCTGGAAGGAACCGAGACCACCTCGCCGTTCTGCTCCATCTCACCGCCGTTTCCCGCCGCCAGGTCGGTGTCGGCACCGTTCACGGTCAGCACCGAGGGCGACAGGCCGAACGTGGTTGATCCGTAGTCGGCCAAGGTGGCGATACGCCCGTTCACCTCGGGGGCCTCGACGATCCACTCGGCCGAAGTGCCAGGTCCTGAGTACGACTGGCAGGTGGCGAACTCGGGCTGTGCCGCGTGGGAACTGCTGCCGTTGTCGCTCAAGGTGATGAGCCACTTCCCGGCGCTGCAGGAGGCCGGGGACGTGATCGACGACGTCTCCTTGGTGATCGTCACGGTGATCGAGTCCCCCGGGTCGACAGTGATCGAGGGAATGTCGGTCTCGGCGGCCGGGAGGATCTCCCACCAGGCGCTGTAGGAGGCGGCGCCGTCGGCGTAGTCCTGCTCGGTGCCGGCCTGGATCAGATCGTCATTGGAGAAGCCGTCGATGCCGGTCCACACCGCCGAGTAGGTGGAGGAGCTCCCCCCGCCCCCTCCGCCGCGCCCGCTGATGGCGTCCCGTCCGCCGAACCCGCCGCCTCCGCCGCCGTGACCAGAGCTGCTCGAGCCGGTCACCGTCGGAACCGTCCAAGTTGCGCTGACGCTGGTGTAGGCGGTGCCGGAGGCAGGAACGCAGGACAGACCGGCGGGAGTGGTCTCGCTCAGCGCGTACCCGGACCAGTTCGACGAAGCCCAGCAGGGAGACGAGGTGCTGGCCGACGACCCGGTGCTCCGGCCGCTCGGAGCTGTTCGGCCGGTCGAATGGTCGGGCTGCATCTGCATGAGGGCGGTCGTGGCTTGGGCCACCGACGGGGCCATGGCGCTCACGACCAGGAGGGCCACCCACACAGCTCCGGCGGCCACCGTGAAACGGCCGAAACTCGTGTACGGACCAGAACTCCACCACGTGTCCATTTGCACCCTCCGCGTTCCAAACACACTGAGTCTCAACGGGGCGAACCGTGCATAGCGCACGGTCCACCTCGATCCGTGGAAACGAAGCTAGTTGGCGGCTCATGCCAAACCCAGGACTGCTCGAACAAAAACAAGAAAAACAAGAATCTCGGGCTATGGGAAGCCACACTGCAGCCGTGCGTGTGTTCGTCGCCGTGGACCTGTCTGCGGAGGTGGCCGAGGTCGTTTCGAACGTCGCCCGCCCGGCGCTGCGCAGCGTGCGCTGGACCACCCCCGAGCAATGGCACGTGACCCTGCGATTTCTGGGCGAGGTGGGCCCGGAGGAGCTGGCCGGCGCTCATGGCCTGTTCGCCGCCCTCGACACCGTCCCCGCCTCGTTGGCCGACCATGGTGAGGGTCCGGTGGAAGCGGTGCTCGGTCCGGTGGTGGGCTGGTTCCCGGGTAGGCAGGTCCTCCAGATCCCGGTGGAGGGCCTCGACGCCTTGGCCTCAGCCGTGCGACAAGCCACCGCTACCTGGGGCAGCCCGCCGGGCCGCTTCTTTCGGGCCCATCTCACTGTGGCCCGCACTCGGGGTCGGGCCAAGGGGCCGGCCGGCCTGGCCGGAGCGCCGATAGCTGCTCGGTGGGCGGTGCCAGACCTCATCCTGTATTCCTCAGTGGCGGGGCCGGAGGGCTCGCGCTATCAGGTGGTCCATCGGGTGGCGCTGCCCAGCCGAGGAGAGACCTGACACCTCGGCACGTTGCCTTCCGCTTCCCGGCTTCCTCCGGGTTCCCCCCGGAGCCGCCCTTCCCCCCCCGAACCCCCGAACCCCCCATCCGCGTCGAACAGGTGTTCGCTGAACTACAGTGACGTGAGTCAGGCCGCCATCCAGGGCACAGTTACACCCCCTCCGTATGGTCCGTGCCGGTCGGAGCGACGAAACCGAAAGACACGAGGCAGAGAGGTAGCGAAGAGATGGAACGTGACAAGGCGCTCGACATGGCTCTGAGCCAGATCGAGAAGCAATACGGCAAAGGCTCGGTCATGCGGATGGGCGAAAACCTCGACCTAGGGATCGAGTCCATCTCCACTGGAGCCATGGCCCTCGACCGGGCCCTGGGGGTGGGCGGTCTTCCCCGGGGTCGCATCGTGGAGATCTACGGGCCGGAGTCGAGCGGCAAGAGCACGCTGGCCATGCATGTTGTGGCCGAAGCCCAGAGAAACGGCGGCATCTGCGCCTACATCGACGCCGAGCACGCCATGGACCCGGTGTACGCGGCGGCCATCGGCGTGAACACCGACGACTTGCTCATCTCCCAGCCCGACACCGGGGAGCAGGCACTCGAGATCGCCGACATGCTCATCCGCTCGGGGGCTCTCGATGTCATCGTGGTCGACTCGGTGGCGGCTCTGACGCCGAAAGCCGAGATCGAAGGGGACATGGGTGATTCTCACGTCGGCCTACAGGCCCGACTCATGTCCCAGGCCCTGCGCAAGTTGACGGCGTCCATCTCCAGGTCGAACACCATCGCCATCTTCATCAACCAGCTACGGGAGAAGATCGGTGTCATGTACGGCTCACCTGAGGTCACCCCGGGTGGTCGTGCGCTCAAGTTCTACGCCTCTGTCCGGTTGGACATCCGGCGTGTCGAGGCCATCAAGGACGGTGCCGATGTCGTGGGTAGCCGTACCCGGGTGAAGGTGGTCAAGAACAAGTGCGCGCCGCCTTTCCGTCAGGCCGAGTTCGACATCGAGTACGGCAGGGGCATCAGTCGTGAAGGCTCGCTTCTCGACGTGGCCGTGGAGCTCGGCCTGGTCAAGAAGTCCGGCGCCTGGTTCACCTACGAGGGTGAGCAGCTGGGCCAGGGCCGGGAGAAGGCCAAGGAGTTCCTGCGGGAGACGCCTGAGCTCATGATCGAGATCAACGAGCGGGTGCGCACGCAGCTGGCCGGGCAAAAAGCGTCGGGACCTGCCGGGGTGGCAGCAGGTTCGAACCCCGATGACGAGCCCATCTCCATCGACTGAATCTCACTCGCATCCACCCACCGACGCGAAGGACCAGGCCCGTTCAGGGGCTCGGCCCTTCGCTTTCGGAACCTCCCAGAGTCAGCTGGCGGCGGTGACGCTGATCGAATCGGGCACGATCTCCACCCAGGTGTTCCCGGGAGCCAGGTCGATGGTGCTGCCGTTGCTGGCCACCAGCGAGGTGGGATCGGAAAGAGCGGCCCGTTGCCAAGTGCCGGTGATCTCCACGCCGTTGCGCAGGACGCGTAACGGCCCACTGCCGGTCATCTTCGACTGCACCTCCAACGAGCAGCAGCCGCTTTCGATCCAGGGGCCATAGGTGACCGATACGGTCTGGACGACGACGTTGGAGGCGCTGATCTGGTTCCCGTCGGCCAGCATGGCCGGCTGTCCTGAGAACTCGAGCATCCATTTGTCCGCTGAGCTGCTCCAGACCCAGGTGTCGTCGTTGGTCCCCGAAAAGGGGATGTTGAGCGAGGAGATGTTGGCGCCTGTCGGAGCCGCTGTGCTGTAGCTGAAGATCGGGGCCGGCGGAGTGGCGTCGGAGGGGTTGAGGGCCCAGGCCTGCTCGGTGGAGGTGTACATGGCGTAGGGCGCCACCCGGTTGGGATTGACGGTCACGATCGACGAAGCGTTGGACAAGACGTCTTCGTTCTGCAGGTTCGCTTGGTCCAGCAGATCGATCACCGGCGGGATGCCGCCGGCATGGACGAACAGCGGGTCGCTGAGCTCGTCGAGGATCTGGACGTCGACGGCCCGCGCCGAGCGAATGTCACCGACAGAGCTCGCCTCCTGGCACTGGAACACCGCCACCAAGCGGGTGATCCCGCCTTCGACCGGCTCCTCGAAGACGATGTCGGCCTTGTCCAGCCCGGATTGTGGGCGGGCAGTCGGATAGTTGTCGACTTTGATGGCCAGCGCCGGGCGTTGCGGGACCTGTCCCCCCGGCGCAGGCGTGCCGGTGAGCGGACACACCGGGCCCTGCGGTGTGGCTGTGGTCGTCGGAGCCGGAGGGATGTGCGAGCTGGCCGTCTTCGCCTTGTGACGTATGGCCACCGCCAGGGCAACCCCCGTGCCCGCCCCCAGCACGATCAGGGCGATGGCCACGACCAGCCACACCCGCAAGCCGCTCCGCCGCTTGGCGTGGCGGCCACGCCGCCGCCGGCCGCTTGGTTGATCGTTCGTGGGGATTTCGGTGATCCGGCGACAATACCGTTACCTCTTGACACTTCTGGGTACCTTCCTCGCCTGCAGTAGGGTCGCCCGCCGTGTCTCGGCGCCGCCCGCTGCCCCCCTGGGCGCGCCGGCTGGCGGCCGCCGCCGTGGTTCGGGCCTGGGATCGGGTGACCGAGCTGGGGTCGGTCGGCCCCGACGACGCCCGTGCCAGGCGCTTCGGCGCCTTCGGTCAGGGGAGCATGCTCTGCTTCCCGTCTGGCGCCATTTTCAACGAGCGTTACATCCGCATCGGGAGCCACACCATCATCGGGCCCTATGTGTCGCTCAGTGCGGGCATGGCCCCCGGACAACACATGGTCAGCGATCCCGTCGTCTCCATCGGGGACCGCACCATGATCGGGCGGGGTAGCCACATCGTCGGCCACTTCTCGATCGAGATCGGTGACGACATCCAGACCGGCCCCTACGTCTACGTCACGGACCAGAACCACGCCTACGAGGACCCTGAGCTGCCCGTGGGGCGCCAGTGGCCGGTCGAGCGCGCTGTCTCCATCGGATCGGGCAGCTGGCTGGGAACGGCCGTGGTCGTCCTGCCCGGAGCCCGGATCGGGCGCAATGCCGTGATCGGGGCCGGCTCGGTGGTGACCGGCGACGTGCCCGACCACGCCGTGGCCGTGGGATCGCCGGCCCGGGTGGTGAAGCGCTACCGGCCGGGGCGGGGCTGGCAGGAGGTTTGAGGAATGCTGAGAGGGCTGGGGAGAGGTGAGGATTCTGCCATTGACGGGGAATCCCCGGTTGGCCCTCTGGCGCCTGTTCCCCTCTGCCGATAAAATTACCGGAAATCCATGACGTCGTTCGTTCGACTTCGCGCGGAGGAGGTCGGCGAAACCGAGGCGGAGGACGGTGAAGGGCATGCCGGCCACGTCTTGCATCTTCCCTCCCCCCGTGCTTTCGCTCGTCACGCTCTGCCCTCGCTCATCGAGAGCACGCTGGGTCCTGCCGCGCTCTTCTACGTGGTGCTCGTCACTGTCGGATTTCGAGGAGCACTGATCGCCGCACTCGGCTGGTCGTTCTTGGCCGCTGTCCGCAGAGTCATCAGCCGCCAGCGCGTTCCCGGCATGCTCCTGCTCGGCCTGCTCCTGGTATCGATACGTACGGCCATCGCCTACGCCACCGGCAGCGCTTTCGTCTACTTCGTGCAACCCACCGCCGCCACCTTCATGGTCGCCGTCGTGTTCTTGGTCACTGCCATCGCCGGCCGGCCCTTCGTCCAGCGCCTGGCCCATGACTTCTGTCCCTTTGACCCCGAGCTCATGAAGCACGACTTCCTGAGACGATTCTTCCTGCGGATCTCGCTCCTGTGGGCGGCGGTGCTCGCCACCAACGCCGGGTTCGTGATGTTCCTCCTGCTGCGGACGTCCCTGCGCGCCTTCGTGATCGAGCGCGCCGTGGTCTCGAGCGTGCTCACGGTGGGGGGCGTGGTTCTCTCGGTGGTGTGGTTCGTCCGGTGGATGCGCAAGCACGGGATCGCCGTACGCTTCAGTGGTGCTCTTCACGTGGCTCCGGCCCCGGCTGTCGGCCACACGGCGTCGAAGGCCGTCGCTCGGCCCATCGCCTGATCCACCTGTCGGCGCCGACGTGCGCCGGGCCGCTCGGCGCCCGGGGGCCACGGTGGTCCTGACCGCCGCCTTCGCTGCGGGCGCCATCCCCTTCTCCGGGCTGGCTGCCCGACTCGTGGCCGGTGTCGATCTGCGCCGGACAGGCACGGGAACGGTGTCGGGGACAGGTCTCTACGAGGCAGCCGGGTTCGCGCCTTTGGCCTTAGCCGGGAGCTTGGACGTGGCCAAGGGGGCGGTCGGTCCCCTTCTGGCCGGTCGCCACCGTCCCCTGCTCGCTGCGCTGTCGGCCGGCGTCGCCGTGGCCGGTCACAACTGGTCGCCCCTGCTCGGTGGCGCCGGTGGCCGAGGGATCTCCCCGGCACTGGGTGCCACCCTGGCCTGCGCACCAGAGGGAACCGTTGTCCTCGGCGCCGCGCTCGCTGGTGGTCGACTCCTCCGTCAGACCGCACTGATCAGCCTGGTCGGGATGGCGCTGCTCTTCCCCGTCCTCGCTCGCCG
>JASHZK010000069.1 GCA_030042575.1 Acidimicrobiales bacterium | reverse complement strand
CATCCCGGGTGTTGACGATGGGGCGTTTCAAGGTCGTCTCGAGTCCGATCTCCTCCTCGAAGAACTCGGCGCGCTGCGACAGCTGGAACCACACGTCCCTGCCCGAGCTCCCGGGAGCTTCGCTGCCCACCTTGCCGGCACCGGCGAACACCTGGCGGGTCACGAAGTGCGGAGTGACCAGATGGGCGATGCGGGCGAAGGGCACGGCCCTGTCCATGAGGTAGTTCTCGTGGCAACCGTAGGAATTGCCCTTACCGTCGGAGTTGTTCTTGTAGACGACGATGGACTGCCCGGGCGGCAACAGGCGGGCGGCGGCGGCCATGGACCGGCGCAGCACCTCCTCCCCGGCCTTGTCGTAGAGCACCACCTCCAGCGGGTCGGCGCACTCGGGGGTGGAGAATTCGGGGTGGGCATGGTCCACGTAGTAGCGGGCCCCGTTGGTGAGCACGGCGTTGACCAGATGGGTCTCCACCTCGGGGGGCAGCGCCCCCTCGCGGGCGAATCCCCGAGCGTCGTTGCCCGGCGTCTCGTCCTCGAAGTCCCAGCCGGCCCGGGCCAGGTCGGCCACGTAGGCGTTGACCAGCAGGGAGGACGACGCCACCGGGTTGCCCTCGCCCCCGACGTGTTGGATCCCGTATTCCGTCTCGATCCCGCAGATCTTGGCGACGGCCACTTCTCGACCCTACCCTCCCGGCCGATCAGAGATACTGGCCGGTCCCTACCCGCTCGATCGAGCGTCCACCCCGGGTTTCCTCGGTGTCGGCCAGCAGGGTGCGGACATAGACGATCCGTTCACCTTTCTTGCCGGAGATCCGGGCCCAGTCGTCGGGGTTGGTCGTGTTGGGCAGGTCCTCGTTCTCCTTGTACTCGCGGCGGATCGACTCGGTCAGGTCCGACACCCGGATGCCGGAGCCCTCTTCGGCGATGGCCCGCTTGATGGCCAGCTTCTTGGCTCGCCGGACGATGTTCTCGATCATCGCCCCCGAGGCGAAATCGCGGAAGTACAGGACCTCCTTGTCGCCGTTCTGATAGGTCACCTCGAGGAACTTGTTCTCGTCGTCGGCCCGGTACATCTCGGCCACGGTGGCCTCGATCATGGCCTGGACCGCTTTCTGGGGGTCGCTGCCGCCCAGGCGTTCCACCTCGGCGGGGGCGAGGGGTAGATCGGCGTCCAGGTAGCGGGCGAAGATCTGGGCGGCGGCGTCGACATCGGGACGTTCGATCTTGATCTTCACGTCCAGGCGCCCCGGCCGCAGGATGGCCGGGTCGATGAGGTCCTCGCGGTTGGAGGCACCGATGACGATGACGTCCTTCAGGGCCTCCACTCCGTCGATCTCAGCCAGCAGCTGGGGCACGATGGTCGATTCCATGTCCGAGCTGATACCGGTTCCCCGCGTGCGGAACAACGAGTCCATCTCGTCGAAGAAGACGATGACTGGTACCCCTTCCTCCGCCTTTTCCCGAGCCCGCTGGAACACCAGGCGAATCTGGCGCTCGGTCTCCCCCACGTACTTGTTGAGCAACTCGGGGCCCTTGATGTTCAGGAAGTAGCTGCGGGCGTTGGCGTTCCCGGTGACCTCGGCCACTTTCTTGGCCAGGGAATTGGCCACCGCTTTGGCGATAAGGGTCTTCCCGCACCCGGGCGGGCCGTACAGCAGGATGCCCTTGGGAGCAGGCAGCTTGTACTCGTTGAACAGGGCGCGGTGCAGGTACGGCAGCTCCACGGCGTCGGTGATGGCCTCGATCTGACTGTCGAGGCCCCCGACATCGGCATAGGTGACGTCGGGCACCTCTTCCAGCACGAGCTCCTCGACCTCGGGCCGGGGCAGCTTCTCGACCAGCAGCTGGGAGCGGGTCTCCATGAGCAGGGCGTCGCCGGCACGGATGTGGACACCCTTCAGGCTGTCGGCCATCTCCACCACGCGTTCTTCGTCGGCGCGGGCGAAGACGATGGCTCGGCGGCCGTCCTCCAATACCTCCTTGAGCGTGACCACCTCGCCCGAATCCTCGCCCGGGCGGGCCAGTATCACGTTGAGCGACTCGTTGAGCACCACCTCCTGGCCGCGGTGCAGGGCAAAAGAGTCGATTTCGGGGTGGACGGCCACCCGCATCTTGCGACCCCCGGAGAACACGTCGGCCGTGCCGTCGTCGTTGGGCCCCAGAAAAGTGCCGTAGGCGCTTGGTGGCTGCGTGAGCTTGTCCACCTCTTCCCGCAGGGCGGCGATGTGCTCCTTGGCCTGTTGCAAGGTGTAGGTGAGCTTCTCGTTCTGCGAGACGGCCTGGGCCAGCTGGCCCTTGGTCTCGAGCAGGCGCTCTTCGAGGGACTGCACGCGTCCGGGCCCCTCCGACAGGCGGCGGCGCAGGACGCCCACCTCCTCCTCGGCCTGCTGGGCCCGCTCGCGCAGGCGGTCCAGCTCCTCGGTGAGCTCGAGTTGTCGTTCCTCGTCGGACCGTGCCGTCGGAACCACCTCCCTCGGCTTCGAGCACACGCCTCTTTTCGGACCATACACCGGGCCTGCCGGCAAACAACGCGCTGGCGCCTTCGACCTGGGCTCGGCCCGGGGCGAGGGCATCCGGCTCACAGCCGGTAAAATGGGTCCGGCTCGTGCCGGGCAGGCCGCTGCGGCGGATGTGTCGGCGGGTTCTCGGTTCAGAAGGTCCTGGTCCGAGGACCCGATCTGTCGGGCACGGTCCGATTGACATGGGGACAAGGGCGTCGTTACCGTCCGTGAGGCTTCGTTCCCCCGGTCACGAGAATCGAGAGCGAGCGCATGAAGGTCTGGATCGACCAGGATCTGTGCACCGGCGACGGGCTGTGCGAGGAGATCGCCCCCGCCGTCTTCACCCTGCTCGACGACGGTTTGGCCTACGTCAAGGACGCTGACACCGTCCACAACGACCCGGGTGGGTCGGCCGGCATGGCGGTGGTGCCCGAGGACCTCGAGGACGCCGTGACCGAAGCGGCTGAAGAGTGCCCGGGCGAGTGCATCTTCATCGAGCAGAGCTGAGCTGGGCCTCGCCGGCCACCAGTCGGCGGGCGGTGGTGAGGAAGCCGGTGTGTGCCACCATGCGGTGGTCGGGACGCACCGAACGCGCCTCGAAGTGCCAGGTGCGTCGCAGCAGCTCGGAGGTCTCCGCCAGTCCGAACCCGGCGTGCTCCAGGGCGCTGCGCAAGGTGGCCACTTGGCTGATGGAGGGCAGATAGGCCAGGAGGATGCCCCCACTGCGCAAGGCGGTGCGTGCATGAGGGAGCGCTCGCCACGGCTCGGGCAGGTCGAGCACCACCCGGTCGAGCCCCTCGTCGCTGATCCCCTGGTACACGTCGCGCACCTCGACCCGGTAGCGGGTGCTCTCCCCCAAGAAGGCGGCCACGTTGGCCTGGGCCTGTTTGGCGAAATCGGCGCGCACCTCGTAGCCGATCACCTCGGCGCCCGCTCTCAGCATGGCCAGCGACAGCGCCCCGGACCCCACCCCGGCCTCGAGCACCCGCAGTCCCGGTCCCACATCGGCCGCCAACAGGATGGCGCCCAGATCCTTGGGATAGATGACCTGGGCGCCGCGGGGCATCTTGAGCACCACGTCGGCCAACGTGGGACGCAGGGCCACGAAGCGCCGACCGGTGGTGGCCGACAACGTCGAGCCGTCGAGGAGCCCGATCACCCCGTCGTGGTGGACGATGCCCGAATGGGTGTGGAAGCTCCCGCCCGGGACCAGCTCCACCAGGTACCGCCGGCCGCGCTGGTCGACGAGCAGCACCCGCTCACCGGCTTGGAGGCGCCGGGCCCCGTGCCGGTCGGGGGATGGTCGGGCCCCGTCCATGGATCGGGCTCAGTCCGGCGGTGCCGGCTCCTGGCCCTCCCCGGGGACGAAGGAGCTCAGGACCAGGCGCTGGCCGGTCCGCAGGCGGCCGCGCCACACCACCGAAGGCCCGCGTTTGC
>JASHZK010000068.1 GCA_030042575.1 Acidimicrobiales bacterium | reverse complement strand
GCCCGAGAACCCACCACGACCGCAAGACCGGCCCGGGCTCCGCTTCACGGAACGGATGGCGGGCTACTGGTCACCGGGAGAGGCCGAGGATGCCGGAGATCTCGCCGACTACGAACGTGCGGCGGCGGGAGGCGACCGCCGGACCACGCTCGCTTTCGAGTTGACGATCACCTCGGACGACGTTCGGGCCACCGTGGCCGATCTCAACCGGCCCATGCAGGTCGCCGGCACCGTGGAGATCCCGGCGCTCTCCCCCGAGCCACTGTTGGTGGAGGACGGTGTGTTCCAGCTGCTCGTCAACGACGAATCAGCGGACAAGGCGGTCAGCCACATGTGGTACCGGCTCCCGCTGGCGGCCGTCGACGGCCGCCGCATTCACTTCTCCGGCTTCAAGGTGGTCGCCACCGACGACCTGACCGGGGCCTGGCGGGCCACCACGACCCTCTACGTGACCCTGCACCAAGGTGAGCACGACGGCCCCGTGCTCGGTCTCGGGGTGCTGCGTATCGAGCCGTCGGACTTCGCCAAACAGCTGCGCACCGTGCAGGTCACCGGCCCGGCCAGCGCCCGGGATCGCTTGGAGCTCGAGGTCCGCTTCGGCCGGGCGTTCGCCGGGCGCCTCTACGAGCACTACGGATCCGTCGTGGCCCCGACGACCCGGTTCGATCCCGGAGCACGGCCGCGCCGGCGTCGGCAGCTGGAGCTCCCGCCGCTCCAGGAATTCGAGTACCGCAGCCAAGATGGGGTTGCCCTGCGGCTCTCGAGGTACCGGGGCGGCAACCGCGGTCCGGCCCTGCTGGTACACGGCATGGGTGCGAACCCCCTGACCTTCAATCTGGACACGGTGGAAGTCAACCTGGTCGAGTACCTGGCCCAGCTCGGCTTCGACGTGTGGCTCCAGGAGTGGCGTGCCTCGACCCAGCTGCCGAGCGCCCTCTCCCAGTTCACGGCCGACACTGTCGCCCATCTGGACCACCCCGCCGCGCTCGCCGCCGTCCGCCAGGAGACCGGGCGTTCCCAGGTCCACGTGGTGGCGCACTGCGTGGGCAGCATCACCTGGGTCATGGCCGCGCTGTCGGGGAAGGCCCAACCCGCCTCCCTCCTGTGCTCTTCCGTGGCCATGCATCCCGTCGGTCCGCCGATGACCCGGCTCAAGGCCGGGCTGCATCTCGGTCAGCTCATGCGGCGGGCAGGCGTCCGGATGCTCACCAGCGACGCCTTCGTCGGCGAGTCGTGGAGGGCGGCCTTGATGGATCGTGCCTTACGCCTCTATCCCATCCCTCGGACCGAGCATTGTGACCAGGCGGTGTGCCGGCGGCTGGCCTTCATCTACGGGATCGCCGTCCGGCACGCCAATGTCAACGACCTCACCCATGTGACCATGCACGAGCTCTTCGGGCCCACCAACCTGACGATGATGGTCCATCTGTCGAGGATGGCCCACGCGGAGAAAGTGGTCGCTGCCGATGGAGACGACGACTACCTCCCCCAGGTCGACCGCCTCCAGCTGCCCATCACCCTGCTCTCGGGGGCGGACAATCTGGTGTGGACACCCGAATCGACGGCCCGCAGCCGTGACCTGCTCGTCAGCACACTGGGCGAGGGTCGTTTCACCAGGGAGCTCATCGAAGGATACGGTCACCAGGACGTGTTCATCGGTGCCCGGGCCGTGCGTGACACGTTTCCCAAGATCCTGGCCCACCTCGACCGGGCCAACGCCTAGGGATCGAACTCGTCAGTCCGGTTTCTCGTCTTCGACCCAGCGCCACCGGGCGACCAAACGTCACGGCGTCGCCCCACCCGTGTCCTCCCAACGCTCGAGCTGGTGCCGGAGCCAGCCGCTCTCCCAGAAGCTCACGTCCCCACCGTGCTCGAGCAGGAACCGATGCGCCTCCGCCATGAGCACCCGCAGACCGGGCACATCGGGGTCGGCGGCGGCCGCGGCCTCACCTAGCCGTATGGCGACCACGGCGTCACCGCGGCTCAGCGCGGATGCGGCCCGTTCCATCACCACGTCGATGCCGGCAGCCGCCACCAGTTCGCCCAGGGCCGAAGTGGAGCTGTCGGGGTAGAGCTCTGTGGTGGACCGGAACTTGAACCAGCCGACGTAGCTCTCCCACAAGGTGCGGACGGCCCACGACACCTTGCCGTAGCCCTGGCCGACCCGCAGCTCGGGGGGAAGCTGGATCGCCTCCATCAGCGTCCACAGGTCGGTGCCGGCGTTGAAGCCCTCGAGGGCACGCCTGTGCACGTAGTCCACGGCGCCGTGCAGGCGGGCCAAGGCGGCGTCGATCAGCTCGGCGCCCACCACCGGCTCGTAGCGGCCGGTGACGAGGATCTCGGGCCCGAGCTCACGCACGGTGCGCAGGCTCTGCAGGTACGGCTCTACGAACCGGTAGCGGTCGCCCCGGATCGTGTTCAGATTGGGGAAGTGGGGGAACAGGGGACCGAAGAGGTTGCTCACCAGCGCCATGCGTTGCTCGGGCAACCACACGATGGCACTGTCGATCGTCTCGCCCACGGCGGCGATGAGCTCGATCCGCAGCCCGTCGGCGTCGAGCGCCAGGCGCTGCTCGAAGGTCACGTCGGGGACCGGCTGCGATTGGCGCATCGACACGCCCGGGTTCTCGTGGGCGATGCGCCGGGCCACCTCGCCCAGCCTGCTGAACCAGATGCCGGCAGTGCGCAGGCGCAGGGCGCCGATGCGGGCGTCGTCGGCCTGACAGTCGAGGTTGTTGGCCTGGGCCACGTACCGTGTACCCGGCTCCTTGAACAGATCCACGCCGCCGAGGTGGTCGACGTGACCCTGGGTGGTCACGATGTAGTGGGTGGGTCCGGCCCGCACGGCGTCGAAGACCCGCTTGTGATGGGGCGCCTCGAAGCCCATGCCGGTGTTGACGATGACGCGACCGCTGTCGGTGAGCAGGAGATAAGCGGCCGTGGTGCCCCCCGAGCGGAAGACGGCTTCGGCCACCGGGTGCGCCGGGTCGTCGTAGACGGGGCGCAGGAGCTCCTTTCCCGGCCGGGTGTCGATCAGGTGGTCGACCTGCTCTTCGATGTTCATTGGACCTCGATCCGTACCGCGAACCGATCGAGATAAGCGCTGAAGCGCGCCCGCACCTCGTCGGGCGTCGTGGCGAAGTCCCGGCGCAAGTCGTAGAGGACCCGACCTTCTCGGCCTCGAGGGTGGGCCCGCTGGTAGGAGGCGATCTCCCGGCGGGCCCGGTCGGTGAGGACCATCCCGGCGCATTCGTACACCCGCTCGACGGTTTCGGCCTCGTTGGCCATGTACTCGTGGAACACCACGTCCACGGTTCGCCCGGGCGGAAGGAGGTGACGGTCCCGCAGCGACGCATCGAGGAGACGGCCGATGCGGTCGGTCCAGTAGTCCCGGTACCACTCGGGCCTGGTCGTGCGGTAGCTGGTGCGCGCTCCATAGCAGGCCATGGTGATCGTGGACTGCACCGCGGCCACCGGGTCACGATGGGTGACCACGATGGTGGCATCGGGGAAGGTCTCCAGGAGCGGACCCACCTGCTCGAGGTGCTGGGGTGACTTGAGCAGCCAGCGCTCTCGGGGCCGGTACCACTGCAGGATCTGCAGCACCGTTTTCATGTAGGCGTAATGCGGAGTCTGGTCGTGAGCGAGGTAGTAATCGCGCCAGCGCGGGGCCCGGGCTGTCCACTCGAGGATGTAGCTGGAGAAATCTGCCGTCTGCAGCTCGATCTCCTCGTGGACGTGGTCCGGCTCCATGGGGTGCATGGCGGAAAGCAGGGGGGCGGCGGCCTGCATGGCCTGCCAGGTGTCGTTGCCGCGGGTCCAGCGGGGGTCCACGCCGTTGACCTCGGGCGGCTGGCCAGGGGCGGGCACCGGCTCGTAGGACTCCCACAAGGGCAGGGACCGGAACCGGGTGTCCGCCGCCAGCGCGTTGACCAGGTGGGTGGTGCCCGAGCGGGGAAGCCCGACCACGATCACGGGCCGCTCGACGGGGATCTCAAGGATCTCCGGGTGCCGACGCAGCAGGTCGCCGATGAGGAGCCGGTTGGCGGCGCAGCGCGTGGAGTCAGCGAACATGAGCATTCGCCCGATGCCGGTGCGCTCGTCGTCGGTGTCCATTTCAGCCAGTTGGAGTCCAAGGCGCTCGGTGAAGTCGCCGGGCCCGAAGTCCTCGAGGCCGGTACGGGCCACGGCCTCCTGGCACACCGCCGCCACGGTGAGATCGGTGTGCTTCGACTCTCCGTATTCGATGGCCGTCCGCTGCACGTCATTCAGGACGGGGGCAGCCAGGTCTTCGATGCGGATCTCATTCACGAGTCGAGCCGGTTCACTGGGCGAGCCCGCGTCAACGGGCGAGATACCCGCCGTCGACGGCGAGCACCGACCCGGTAGTGAAAGCCGAAGCTTCGCTGCACAGAAAGAGCACGGCGGCGGCGACTTCTGGCGGTGTCCCCATCCGGGGGATGACGGCCCGGCCGATCTCGGCCTCGAGGAGCTCGGGGAAGGCCTGGAGGGGAGCGGTCATCGGTGTGTCGATCAACCCCGGGGCCACGGCGTTCACCCTGATTCCGTCGCCGCACCAGTGGGCCGCCAGGTTCCTCGTGAGGGCCAGCAGGGCGGCCTTGGCTGCCGAGTATCCGGGTACGACGGTGGTCGAGCGGTAGGCCGTCATGGACAGAACGTTGATCACACTGGCCCCTCCGGCCATGGCGCTGGCGGCCAGGAGTCCATGGCAGCGCACGCTGAGGCGCATGGCGCCTTCCACGTTGAGCGCCAGTGCCGCCGAGAATCCTTCGGGATCCCACTCGTCGCGTC
>JASHZK010000067.1 GCA_030042575.1 Acidimicrobiales bacterium | reverse complement strand
CGTCCCCGACAGGTCGTCCAGGCGCACCTCCCGTACCCGAGCCGGCTGCAGAGCAGCCTGGATGAAGTCGACGGGATCGTCGGAGAAAGGCACCACGTCGATGCGCTCACCGCGCAACTCGTTGGTCACCATGCGGACGCGCGATCCCCGCGCCCCGACGCACGCCCCTACCGGGTCCACGTTGGGATCGTTGGACCACACGGCGATCTTGGTCCGGTGCCCCGGCTCCCGGGCTGCCGCTTTGATCTCCACCACCCCGGAGGAGATCTCGGGCACCTCCAGCTCGAAGAGGCGCTTCACCAGTCCGGGGTGGCTGCGGCTGACCACGATTTGCGGCCCCTTGGTGGTCTTGCGCACCTCCACGATGTAGGCCTTGAGCCGGGCTCCGTGCTCGTAACGCTCGTAGGGCACCTGTTCGGCCTGGGGCAAGAGCGCCTCCACCTTCCCCAGGTCGAGCAGGGTGTAGCGGTTGTCGGTCTGCTGGACGATGCCGGTGACGATGTCGCCTTCGCGTCCGGCGTACTCCTCGTACTTGAGATCACGCTCGGCTTCCCGGATGCGCTGAAGGATGACCTGCTTGGCCGTTTGGGCGGCGATACGGCCGAAATCCTCGGGAGTGTCGTCCCACTCGCGCACCACGTTGCCGTCCTCGTCGAGCTCCTGGCCATAGACCCGGATCTCCCCTGATTCGGGGTCGATGGTGACCACCGCCTCTTCGGCCGCCCCCGGCCGACGCTTGTAGGCGGCCACCAAGGCGTTGGCCAGGGCGTCGAGAAGGGTGTCGACCGAGATGCCCTTGTCGCGGGCGATCTGGCTCAGGGCGTCGAGGAACTCGAAGTTCGTCTTGCTCATGGCGTCGCCACCTTCTTCGCCTCGAGCCCCCGGCGTCGCCGGGGGCTCCCGCGCCCGGCGCGCGGCGCCGGTTCCCATGCGAAGACGGTGCGGGCCCGCTCGATATCCTCGTAGGTGAAGCGCCGTCCGCTCTCACCCAGGTCTTCGCCGGTCAACACAAAGCCCTCGCCGTCGGCCGAAGCCAGGTTGCCGGTGAAACGCCTGTCACCTTCGCCTCCCGCCCGCGTGCGAACGGTCACCGTCTCCCCCACCGCCCGGGCGAAATGGCCGGGGGTGCGCAGGGGGCGCTCCACGCCGGGGCTCGAGACCTCCAAGGTGTAGCGGTGCCCGGGAAGCGGGTCGTGGCGGTCGAGAGTGGCGGAGACGGCCCGGGTGGCCTCGGCAATGGCGTCGAGCTGCGCACCTCCCGGGCTGTCGACGACCACCCGGACCCGACCGGGGCGGACCTCGACGTCGAGCACCTCCAGCCCGACCGGAGCGACGGTGGAGGCGAGCAGGTTCCTCAGCTCGTCTTCCACCTCTCGCTCACCTCCTACTGGTTCGTCAGGTCCGACCATTCCCGGTGTCCGCCCCAGGGCGGCCACCGTCGCTGCGGAAAACAGAAGCGTGGGCTGCCCGCCCACGCTTCGGCGTACCACTCCACTTCACTCGAACGGCGAAGGAGGAGTATACCAGCGAGCCTCTCCCCGGCCTCGGGCGCCGGCTCCTCGGAGGCCCACGCCAGGCAGGAAAGAACTCGGCCGGGCGCAAATGCGTCGGGGGACGAGGCGCAGGGGCCCAGCCCGGGCCCATCGGCGCCGTAACATCTCGCCGCACATGGCGAAGACGGCTGTCCTCACCCCCCAGAACCGCGACTTCCCTCGCTGGTACCAAGACGTGCTGGCCAAGGCCGAACTGGCCGAGAACGGACCGGTGCGCGGCACCATCGTCATCCGACCTTATGGCTATGCCATCTGGGAGCGCATGCAGTCGGAGATCGACCAGCGCATCAAGTCCCTGGGGGTGGCCAACGCCTATTTCCCCCTGTTCATCCCCCAGAGCTACTTCGAGAAGGAGGCCGAGCACGTCGAAGGCTTCGCCCCCGAGCTGGCCGTCGTGACCATCGGAGGAGGCAAGAAGCTGGAGGAGCCGGTGGTGGTGCGCCCCACCAGTGAGACCGTGATCAACTCCTACTTCGCCAAGTGGATCCAGGGCCACCGCGACCTGCCACTGCTGGTCAACCAGTGGGCCAACGTCGTGCGCTGGGAGCTGCGGCCCCGGCTGTTCCTGCGAGGGACCGAGTTCCTGTGGCAGGAGGGCCACACCGCCCATGTGAGCGAAGCCGATGCCCGGGCCTTCGCTCTGCGGGTCCTCGACGAGGTGTACCGGGACTTCATGGTCGAGGTGATGGCGGTTCCCGTCCTCTGCGGACGCAAGACGACGAGGGAGCGCTTCGCCGGCGCCGAGACCACCTGGACCTGCGAGGGCATGATGCGCGATGGCAAGGCGCTGCAGATGGGCACCAGTCACGAGCTGGGCCAGAACTTCTCGCGCCCCTTCGACATCAGCTTCCTCGACGAGGACGGGGGCCAGTCCTACGCCTGGCAGACCTCGTGGGGAGCCTCCACCCGGCTCATGGGCGCCCTGGTCATGGCCCAGGGCGACGACGCCGGCCTGCGCCTCCCTCCCCGACTGGCACCCGTGCAGGTGGTGGTGGTGGTGGCCCGGGGCGAGGGCCAGGTGAGCGAGGGGGCGCAATCGGTGGCCGGGGCCCTGCGGTCCGCCGGCATGCGGGTCGAGATCGACGGCCGGGTGGAGAGCTCCTTCGGCCGGCGGGTGGTCGACTGGGAGCTCAAGGGGGTGCCGGTGCGGGTGGAGATGGGACCGCGCGACCTCGAGCGCGGCGAGGCGGTGCTGGCTCGGCGCCAGCGCGGCAGCAAGGAGACGGTCCCCCTCGACGGGTTGGTGCCGGCCGTCCACCACGCCTTGGAGGAGACACAGACGGCGATGCTGCAAGAAGCCACTGCGTTTCGGGCCGACCACACCCATGAGGCCGACAGCGTGGACGAGGCCATCGAGGCCTGCGCCGAGGGCTTCGCCACCCTGCCCCTGTCGGCCCTCGGTGCAGACGGGGAGGACCGCGTCAATGCGGCCGGCGTCTCGGTGCGCTGCCTGCTCGGTGCCGACGGTGGGCCGCCGGAGATCGACACCCCCGAAGCGGGGTTGGTGGCGATCCTGGGACGGGCCTACTGAGGTCGGTCTCGAGCTCGAATTCGATTTCGAGGAATCGGTGGCCTCGGGCCGTTCCTGGCGCCCTCAGGAGTCGCGGTGCTGGGCTTCGACCGTCTTGCGGATGAGCGCCACCTTCTCGCCGGCCTGATTCACGTCGGAGCCCCGGGCTTCGAGCAGCGCCCGGCGATCGGCCTCGGCCTCGGCCTCGGCCCCGGCCTCGGCCGCGGCCAGGCGGGCCTCGATGCCTTCGGCCACCAATTTCTCGGCCTCCTCCACCAGGGCGGCCACCATGTCGTCCTCGGGGACGACGCGCACGATCCTGCCCTTGATGAAGAGGTGTCCCTTCTTGCGGCCGGCGGCGATGCCCAAGTCGGCCTCGCGGGCCTCGCCGGGGCCGTTCACCACACAACCCATGACCGCCACCTGGATGGCCAGGTTGCGGTCCTCGAGCGCCTCTTGGGCCGACTTGGCCACGCCGATGACGTCGATCTCGGCCCGCCCGCAGCTGGGGCAGGCGATGAGGTCCAGCCCCTTGCGCGGTCGCAGTCCCATCGCCTCGAGCAGCTGCCGCCCGGCGCGGGCCTCCTCCACCGGGTCGGCCGTGAGCGAGTAGCGGATGGTGTCGCCGATCCCCTCGGCCAGCAGCGTGGCCATGCCGGCGGTGCCCTTCACCAGCCCGGCCGGCGGCGGGCCGGCCTCGGTGACCCCCAGGTGCAAGGGATGGTCGAAGGTCTCCGAGGCCAGGCGGTAGGCCTCGATCATGAGCGGCACCGAGGAGGCCTTGACCGAGATCTTCACGTCGTCGAAGCCCACCTCGGCGAACAGGGCCAGCTCCACGCGGGCCGATTCGACCAGGGCCTCGGGGGTGGCCCCCCCATAGCGCTTGTAGAGCTCGGGGTGCAGGGAGCCGGCGTTGACCCCGATGCGGATGGGAATGCGGCGGTCGCCGGCCTCGGAGGCCACCATCCGGATCTCCTGCGGCTTGCGCAGGTTCCCCGGATTGAGCCGCAACCCGTGCACGCCCGCCTCCAGGGCGGCCAGCGCCATCTCGTGGTGGAAGTGGACGTCGGCCACGATGGGCACCGGCGAGCGGGGCACGATGTGGGCCAGCCCTTCGGCCGCCTGCTCCTCGTTGCAGGTGCAGCGCACGATGTCGGCGCCGGCGGCGGCCAGGGCGTAGATCTGGCTGAGGGTGCCTTCGACGTCCGCCGTCTTGGTGGTGGTCATCGACTGCACCGACACCGGGGCGCCGCCACCGATGGCCACCGAGCCCACGTGGATCTGGCGGGTGGGGCGGCGGGCGGCGCTGAGCTGGGACAGGCGGCTCATGAGGATCTCCTCCCTCCATTGTGCCGGGTCCCGGTGGCCGACCGGGCCGCGTCCGGCACCGGCCGCTCAGTGGAAGGGATTGGCGACCGGATGGGTGATGTCCAGGTACAGGGCGGACAGGGCGATGAAGCCGAGAAAGATGATGAAGGC
>JASHZK010000011.1 GCA_030042575.1 Acidimicrobiales bacterium | reverse complement strand
GGATAGCGAACTGCCGAGGCCCCATCTGTCGCCACCGGCCAGCACGTACTGGTCACCAGCCTCCCCGAGCCTGCTCCCCGTGACATGACGCACGAGATGACCGAAGGGTTCGATTGCATCCGCATCGCCGTGGATTCGTTGAGCTGCCGGCATACGGCGGTCCACCGCGCCGGCGCAGTCCTTTCTCGACACCGTTGACGTGATTCGTCGAGTCCCCGTTCAGCGGCGCCCGCTCGTTTGCCAGACTCTCTCTTCGGACCCGTTGCTCCCAGTTGGGCGATGACTTCACAGGCCGTCAGAAAGCGGTTGTCCGGCATCTGGGACTTTTGGCCCGTTACCCCGGCCGGATCCTGACGATCCTGGACTCCGGAAGTGAGAGCAGATACAACGGGGAGGTGCAAGGGCAGACGTATGCCTAGGGAGCAAACAGGAGTGGCCCTGCCAGGCACGAGCGAGCGAAAGTCGAAGGGGGACAAGTGACAGATACCATGTCCGCTCGCCGGGTTCTGGTGGTAGACGACAACGAGGCGTTCAGTCACTCCACGACCGAGATACTCAATATGGCTGGTTACGAGGCTCTCGGAGTTCCCGGCGCAGCCGAAGCACTCGCCGTGCTCGCAAAAGGTGACGTGGCGCTCGTGCTCCTGGATGTTGGTGTCGACTTCATGGGAGTGAGGCTCCTTGCTGACATTCACGAACCAACCCAGGTGATCTTGGTCTCAGGCGGTCCTGATCGTCGTAGGACTCCAAGAGCTGGTCCGACGTTCTTGACCAAGCCCTTTCCTCCACAGCGCCTCCTTGAGGAGGTCGAAACCCATCTGCGTCCAGAGAAAGAAGGTGGCTAGCGGACCTTGGCGCCAAAGTCCGCTGGAGCGCAACGTGTGGCGCCGTCGAAGTTCGTGGTGGCTGTCATTGGGGCTGCCCCCGATAGCCCAGGAGGAGCTGGCCCGAGGGGAGTGGCGGTATGACTCGGCACTGGAGGGTCGCCCCCCTCCAGCTTCATGAGACTTTGCCTAGGCGAACAGCTGTACCTAGTCGGCCAGGCTGACTGAGCGACGGACGCCGTGAGGCTCGGCCGGGCGCACGACGGCTCAGTGCTCGGCGAAGGCCGAACCCTTGGCCGGGATGACCCCGACGTCCACCTTGTCCATGGTGTATTTCGCTAGGGCAAAGCTGCCCAGCGGCGAGCCGTTGGCCTCCGTAACCGTGAACTTGATGCGGCGGAGGTTAGCCGGACCGCTGAGACCGAGAGCCGAGGTCGAAGGTGGGCAGGGGCTCATGGCTGGCAGCGGGCTGTAGCCACGGCACTGGCCCACGCTGGCCGGGCCCCCACCGACAGTGCCGGTGGTGAAGCTGACAGTCTTCGCCGTCGTGACATCATCGACTGATGAGGTAGCCGGGGATCCGACGCTGGCCGTCGCCACCAGTTTGTTGCCGGGCGCCACCGTCATGGTGTTGCTCGCTGCCTTCCCTGGCGTGCCATCACCGAAGGCGACCGCCGTGTACACAGGCCCGGGATGTCTGGAGGAGCCGTTGCACCCGAGAAGCAGGCCTGCCCCGATGTAATTCTTGCCGGGGCTGGAGGCATCGGGGATGTAGACCAAGACCAAGGAGAGGCGGCTGGTCGAACGACACTTCAGGGTGGGCACCACGAAGGTCGAGGTCACGGTGAGGTTGGTGGCCGGCGCCACGTAGCCGGCGAAAACCTTCGACGTCGAGCTGCTGACTGCCTTCGTGGGCGAGGAGGACTTGCGCTTCGGCGCCGTGGTCGCCGTCGATGAGGTACGCGTGGATGTGGGTACTACGTATCGGCCGACAGCAATGCCTCCGGCCCCTACAACGAGAGCACCGAGAACCAACTCAACTACTTTAGATGTCTTCACGGAACCAATGATCGCGCCATATCGGACCCCCATGCGAACCGTTGCCGGGTTACCCTACCCGGTAGCCGCAATCAACTGCCAGGCGTCGTTTGCGCCCGAACTTCACCCATCGCCATTTCGCTGGCGATGGTCTGTCGATGCTCTCCTTTCCGCCGACAGGACACCAGGAAGCCAGTCGCCCTGCCCGTGGATGCAGGGCGAAGATGGTGACGGACTTGATCGCGTCCTTCAGCTGGCAGAGGGCGGCTCACTACCGTGGAGTCCGGTACGCATTCGGCGACGGCAGCCGGCACTGTGGCAGCCCAGATACACCGTGTGTTCCGACTCGCTCCAGACTGTCATGAGATGTGACCGCTCGGTTATTCGTCCAGACGCTGCTGTGCGGCATCGACGAGTCCCCAGTCCGGCGCGCTTCGGACTCCCTCGTGGGCGGCGGTGGCAACGGGGGATTCGTCTTTTGTCGGACCGTTAGCTGCTACAACGTCGTATCCTCATCGAGGCTCGGCGGCTTCGATCGCCTCTTGGAGCCGGGTCTGGAGCACGGTGGTGGTCACATCCGCCCGGCTGCGCTCCACCACGGCGCGAAGCGCATCAGTGCTTCGTCGCAAGCCTCCGGTGATGGCATCGGGGTACTCGATGGTGACGAGAAGGTCGTAGACCTCCTCCATCACGCCCAGCAGCTCCTCGCCTCGGGCCGTCTCCCCCTGGCGGAGCCGGTCGAGGAGATGACGACGGATCTCTGAAGCGGCCTCGGCCAAGCCGTTGAGCCAGGCGGCCAAGGCGACCTCGAGTTCCTCCGGTCCCGGGAGACCGGTGCCCGATATGAACGCCTGCGTGAGGCAGGCCTCGGCGTACTCCTTCTCGGCATCGTGAAGGAAGCCGGCAGCGGCCAGGGCCGGAAACGGCGCCAGAACGGCCTGGGCCCGGCGCAGCGCATCCAGCGCTTCGGCTCGCCGCTCGGCCGCCGCCTCCGGATCGAGACGGTGGATGGCACGGATGGCCAGACCGCAGGCACGGATCGTGTCACGACAACGACCCAGTGCCTCCTCGCGGGCTCGGTGCGTGTCTTCCAGGCGGAGCCGCGCCACTTCGCCGAGAGCAGCCAGCTCCTCGCCTCGGGCGGGCATCGGCCGCCAGTCGGTCAGCGGGCGGCAGCCCGGCGGATCACCACGTAGGCGCCCGCCTCACCCTGCTGCGGAAGGTAGCGGAGCTTGGCCTCCCGCTCCAGGGCGAGGTTGCGCAGGCGGACGAGCAGGCCCACGTACCCGACAACGAGCACAGCCCCGGCGATGGTGACGAACAGCGCCGGACGCAGAGCCGGCAGCGCCCCCAGGAGCCCGGTCGAGACCAGGACCGCCAACAGGGCTGCCAGTGTGTTGCGGCGCCGACGGCAGGCCGCGGGACGAAAGTATGGATCCGCTCGCCGAGCCCCCGAGACGCGGCGGTGCGGGGAACGACGAGCAGGCTCACGGCTGCCCGCTACCAATAGGCGGTGCGCCGGACTCACTTTGACCGGGCCGGCCCGCTCGAGAACCCGGAGATGCCGGTGGAAGGCTCCGATGGAGTCCGTCGACCGCCGCTCGGCTCTGTGCCGGAAGAGACTCGGTCCCAGGACAGCCGCCCACACGATGGCCAGGATCAGGAGGACCACTATCGTCAAGACCCCTCGCCCTACCTTCCGCTTGTGAGGACCCTAGCCACGGGCCCCGGTCGAATGGTGGATGGTCGGGAACCGGTCCCGCCCCGTCGCCCCTGGGATCGCCGAACTCTCTAGTTGACCGTTCGGTGACGTGCAAGCGCGTCTGTGAGCCGATCGGCCCCGAGGGCGGGATTGCCCGGGCGCAACGCTCCGACCAGCCACTTCGTCGACCGGGCATGCTCACGCACGGTTGTGGCGACTTTGCTTCACGTGGTCCCGCACACCAGGCCGGTGGCCCATCGGCTCAGCCTGCCGTGGTGAAACGGCCTACGGCAGCGGTCCGACTCCCCGCGCCGTGAGACGGCCGTCGGAGCGTTCGACCCGCACATCGAGCTCGAAGCACGCCGACACAGATTCCGACGTCAGCACCTCGGCGATCGGTCCCGTCGTCACGAACCGGCCATGGCGCATCAGCGCCGCGTGCGTGGTGCCGGGTGGGATCTCTTCGACGTGGTGTGTGACCAACACCATCGGCGGCACCTCGGGATCTGCGGCCAACGAGGCCAGCCTCGCCACCAGACGTTCGCGGTTGGCGAGATCGAGCCCGGCGGCAGGCTCGTCGAGCAGCAGCAGCTCGGGATCGCCCATGAGCGCTCGGGCCAACAGCACCTGCTGGCGCTCTCCCTCGGACAGCACCTCGAAGGTTCGCCCCGAAACCTCGGCCATTGCCGCCTCGGCCAACAGACCTTCGGCTCTGGAATGGTCGGTGTCGCGGTAGTGGTGCCACCACGGTTCCAAGGCGGCGAACCGCCCGGTCAGCACGATGTCGTGGGCCGTGATGGTCGGCCGCAGCGATCGAAGCAAGGCGCCGCTCACGAAGGCCACCCGACGGCGAAGCTCCCGAGCGTCGGTCCGGCCGTAGGTCTCCCCCAGCACCTGCACGCAACCGCTGGTGGGCAGTAGATGCATCCCGGCCACTCGCAGCAGCGTGGTCTTGCCCGACCCGTTGGGACCCAGGACCGCCCAGCGTTGGCCTGCACGCACCTCCCAGTCGACGCCGTCGAGCACAGCGGTGCCGTCGCGTACGACACGCACGTGAACCAGTCGTACCACCGGCGCTGGGGCCGGCTCGTCCACTGGTGTGCTCAGGGCAGGGCCAGGCGCCGCACCAGTCGGCCGGCCAGCCCCTGGATCGCCTGGACCCAGGTTCGCTCCCCCATCACCCAGAGCCAGAGCTCCCGCCGGTAACCGGCGACCACGGCGTCGAGCTCGGTCCGGCTCGCTCCCAGCCCCAGCAGCACCGGGGCCCAGCTCTCCCACAACCATGCGCCCAGGCCGTGATCGTCACCGGGAGACCTGAGCCAGTCGGCCCCGCCGAGCACCTCTCGGCCGATGCGCACGCGGAGCTCGAGCGGTTCGGCCGGTACGTCCAGTGGCGGCGCCGAAGGGAGGTCGGCAGCCGCTGCCTGAGACGGGCTCACCGCCTCGTCACCGGTCACGGATCACCGGAGCGCGATCGGTGCCGGAGTAGGCGCTCAGGTGCTCGGCGTAGTCGATGAAGAGCGGGGCGTCGGGATCGAGCTTGCGCTGCAGCGTCCGTTCGGCGATGCGCTTGTCCAACCGGTCCAGCTTCTCCAGGGCCTCGGGGTCGTCCAGGTCCCGCACGTCGAGCCGTCCTCGCGCCCGGTGGAAGGCCTCCAAGCCGGCTTCGGTGCGGATGAGCAGGCTCGACCAACCGGCCATGGCGCCGACGCTCCCGATGGAGAGGTCTGCGCCCCGGCCCAGGAAGTCGGCGCACTCGTCACAGCCTTTGAGGGCGGCCCCGTGGAAGTCCTTGATGGGTTCGTCCACGGCCACCCGCCCGTCTCGGTACTCCACGATCATGCGGCCGTGGATGACGTCGATCTTGCTGACCCGGTCCAGGTCGACACCCCGCTTGTCGCGCAGCTCGCGCAGGGTCAGTGCCTCGTAGTCGAAATTCTTGGTGCACAGCAAGGCGATGGTGAGCACCACGGAGTCGATCCGATGCGCCCCGGTCGGCCAACGCCGAGCCTGCATGGCCCTGATGCCCTGGATCTCACAGGGGGTACCCACCACGGCCAGTCGGGGCCGGGGCGGCAGGTCGTAGCGGCTCAGGTCGAGCTCGGCCAGAGCCATGGTCTGGTTGTAGTAGCTGCCGGCGCTGTCGACGATCTCCTTGGCCGTGGTGGCCACAGTGGCCACGCCTTTCCAGGGTTCGTCGGGATCGGGGCTGGGCTTCGTCACGAGCGCCCCGTCGATGTCCCCCCCGGCCAGGGCGGCCACCAGGATGGCGCTCACCACCCCGCCGTCCTGGGCATCGTCGGGTCGGGACCCGGCCCGCACGGCGTAGCGCTCGAGCACAGCACCCAACCCGTCGCCCGGCGGACCTCCGGAGATCTTCCAGTAGGGATCGGCGGCGTCGGACTTCACCACCACCGGGGCGGCCGCGTTGCCACGGGGGGTCGACGGCGGCCACAGCGCCTCGTAGCGCAGGCCGCCCCGAGGGCAGAAGTCCCAGCACAGCGAGCACCCGGTGCACATCTTCACCAACTCGGGGAGT
>JASHZK010000066.1 GCA_030042575.1 Acidimicrobiales bacterium | reverse complement strand
CCGTCGCCACGAGCCCGATATGTGGTCGAAGCTGTCCGCTCAGGAGTTACAAGTCGCCCAGTTGGCGGCGCAGGGGTTGACCAACCGGGAGATCGGTGAACGGCTGTACCTATCCCACCGCACGGTCGGCTCGCACCTCTACCGGGTGTTTCCCAAGCTCGGGGTGCGATCTCGCGCCCAGCTGCACCTGGCACTTGAGCGCTCCCAAATTGAAGGCAATCCTGCCGGCGACGGCGCTATCTAGCACCACACTTCTTGCCCCTGAGTCACAGCGCGAACTACCCGACGCCTGTCGGGTCAATCGAGTGTCCATATGCCAGGATCACGGATACCCGGCCGAAGCCGTAGGAACGACTCGCTCGGCCATGGGGTCGCCGTGGCGGAAGACCACTCGCCAGTGATCATCCTCGAAGCGGTAACCCTGGCTCGCCCGTAGCGTCCGTTCTTGGAGTTCGCCGTTCACTTCGTGACTCATGTGTTCGAGCTCGACGGTGAAGGCCAGCCTGTCGTTGACGCTCGTCATGAGGTTCTCTGCACGCCATTCGGTGAAATCAAGATGTGCCGACGCCCAGGTGAGGCCGGCACTGACCTCCTCCCAGCCGACCGCGTGCGATCCTGCAGCTCCCATAAGGACAACGTCGGCCCCCCGAGACCAGAGATCCTGGAAGGGGGCCGTATGACCGCTCACTTGTTGGCTCAGTGCCAGATGACACTGCTCGATGAACTTGTCGAATTCCTCCAGCCGATGATCGGTCATCGCGGCCTCCCTTTTGGTTATCGATGTGCACTCCTCGGGCTTCCCAGCGACGCTTACGCCGCACCCACAGTGGTGCGGTCCAGTTTGAGGGCGATCTCGGTCCCGAAGCCACCGCCCCGTTCGAGGGCGATTGCGAGCATCCCCTCGGTCGTCTCGGTATGGCTCCAGTCGCGCTGAAGTTCACACAGTACAGAGATCCACGTGACGGGCTGCGCGCCTGCCTGCACCATTCTTTGGATTGCCGCGTCGTGAGCCGTCTTGCTCGTTCCGGCGACCGCATCAAGGATCGGAAATACTTCGTATCCGTCACGCATGGCATCGAGACACGGGAACGCCAGACATACCTCTGTCCACAACGCACCCATGATGAGCTTGCTGCGTCCGGTATCGCGAACTGCTTGGACGAACTCGGTGTCTTGCCAGGCGTTGATGCTCATCCTGTCGTAGACACGGACGTCGGGCAGCTGCTCGCGGAGCTGGGGGATCGTCTCCCGGTTCACCCCGTTCGAGACCTGGACCGTGGACAGGATGATCGGAAGGCGAAAGAGCCTCGCCACTTTTGCAAGGGCGACGACGTTAGCGATGAGCTCACCAGGATCGCCAGCCGAGACCGCCGAGTATATCTGTGCCGGTTGGTAGTCGATAAGCACCAGAGCGGAGTTCGACGGATTCAACAGTGGATCCTGCTGGGGATCACGCTCGGACATGCTGGTCATCGGCCCTGTCTCCTTTCGCTCACGTTCCCGAGCGTCAGTGGCCCACCCCGCTGGGCACACACATCCGCTCACTACCGAACAGAAAGGTATGACGCGGGCTTCTTCCCGGCTTCTGTCAGACGACTTAACCGTCGCCACGACGAGGGTCCGCATTGGTCCTGTTGGAGCCGTCGCCCCTGTGGGACGTGTTCCGCTTTCTCGCCGACTGGGTGGTGGAGGGCGTAGCCATTCTGGGGCTTCGGAGGGACCGAGATGCAGTCATATGACCCAAGCGGCCCGTGTCCAGACAGTCCCAGACTGCGTAGGGCAAAGGCTCCAACGACCAGGAGGTGTCCAGTGGCAGGAAAATCCAATGCCGTGCTCTTCATCCATGGGCTGTGGCTCCATCCGACGTCATGGTCTGCCTGGCAAGAGGCCTTCGAGGAGGCTGGGTATGAAACGGCAGCACCCGGTTGGCCCGGTGACCAGGATACGGTCGAGCTGGCCCGAGCAAATCCCGACAGCGTCGCCAACCAGGGAATCGACGACGTGGTCGAGCACTACGGGTCGATCATCTCCCAAATGGACTGTCCACCGGTCCTGATCGGCCACTCCTTCGGGGGCATGATCGCTGAGAAGCTGCTCGGGATGGGCGTGGCGGCCGGTGCGGTGGCGATCGACGCAGCCCAGATCAAGGGGGTCCTACCGCTGCCACTCTCCGCTCTCCGTTCGACGCTGCCAGTCTTCAAGAACCCCGCCAATAAGCACCGGTCGGTGATGCTCACGGCCCGCGAGTTCCACTACAGCTTCGGGAACGCCCTGTCGCAGGAGGAATCAGACACCCTTTACGACCGCTGGGTCGTGCCCGCCCCCGGCAAGCCGCTGTTCGAGGCGGCGGCGGCGAACTTCTCGCCGCATTCGCCCGCCAAGGTGGATACAGAAAATGAGAGCCGTGGACCACTCCTTCTAATCATGGGCGGTGAAGATCACACCGTGCCCGAAGTGATTACCAAGTCGACTGCCAAGCAGTACCGGCATTCGACGGCTGTAACTGACGTCACGGAATTCAAGGACCGTGGCCATTCTCTCACCATCGATGCGGGCTGGCTGGAGGTCGCAGAGGCCTGCCTCAGCTGGCTTGAGAGTCACGATCTGTAAGCGCATCTGCTCGACCGAAACACTCCACACAAAGATCGCTATGAGACTTACAGGCGATTTGGTTGGGGCACGCTGTTTCGGGGGCCAGTCCTCAACGCCCTCGCCGGATCGCAAGTGACGAAAGGAATTCTGACGATGCTTGAGCAGGAATCCTCCTCGATGAGTGAGTTCAGATCGTTCGTGGGTCGCTGCCATGCGGCTATCACCGAGCAGAGCCAGGGCAATCCCGAACCGTTCCTAGAGCTGTGGTCGCACGCTGCCGACGTCACCATAATGGCCGCGATTGGCGGCTACCAGGTCGGCTTCGACGCTGTGAGTGCGCTGCTTACGGCCGCCTCGAAGACCCAGCAATTCGATGGCTGGCAGGCTGACAACGTCGCAACAGTGCTGAACGAGGATCTCGGGTTCACCGTCGAGCTTGAACACTATGCGCGTACCGTTGAGGGTGAAGAAAAGAGCATGACCCTGCGCACCACCCAGATCTATCGCCGCGAGAGCGGGCAGTGGCGGCTCATACACCGCCACGGTGACATCCTGACATCGATCGAGGCGCGGTGGTGAGCTTGGAGGGGTAATGGCCGTTCTCGGGACACTGGGGAGGATGTCGATGATCTGGTGGTTCTCCACGTCTGCCACCGTGGTGGCGTAGTGGCGCTGTTTTCGGGAGCCGAGCTTTACGAAGCTCGTCTCGTCGAGTCCGATGGCGATGGCGCAGTTGAGCCTCTTTCGGTCCGCTTCGAGCAGGGCCTCGCCGTAGGTGGTCACGGCGTCGTTCACCGACAGCACCCAGGTCCTCTTCGGACACCCCGGGTCCGGACATCGCATCCGGTGCTTCTTCCAGGCCAGGCGCATGGCTGTGCCGTAGATCGGGAGATCGACATAACGAACCACCGGACGCTCTTTCACCTGGGCCGGCCCCCCGCAGGCCCGGACAGCGCACGTCGACGGTGACCTGCTCGATCACGAGTTCGACGTCCGGGCCACCGCGCCTGTAGCGGGCCACCCGGATGTCTTTGAGGCCCACCAGGGCCTGGAGGATCTCGCTATGGTGCGTGAGGACGAAGGTGCTTCTGGATTGGAGGCTCACACCCCAAACTTGAGGTGCCTTCGTTCAATTCTGAGGGACCCTCCGAGGGGCCAGCTCCCCGCCAGAATCCGAAGAGCCCCCGATGTCTCGCGACATCACATTGGTGGCGGGGCGTGATTCACGCGTTAGCTACTACCGATTCGCCCGTCGTTGTGGTCGAAGCCGTGCTGATGTTAGCGCCCGAAGGTGCCGTCTGACGTGGACGGACGTGGCGCGAGCGACCTCCAATCGGAAGTGCCGTCAACGCGGCCGACGCCGATGAACGGGGACTGGCGGGTGGCCTCTTCGTCACCTCGCAACAGATCGGGGGGCCAGCCAGATGAGCGCATATCCAACTGAAAGAGCACGAACCCCTCCACCGATGCTTGGGCTGTGAGGCGAATACGCGCTTAGTCACACGTTTCGTGACTTGCCGCTATGTCAGCTAACATTGTAGAAAGTCACGTTTTCCGTGAGTTGGTGCTATACTAGCTTGCAAGGAGGCAGCCGTGGCCCGCCAGCTGGAACTCATCGACACCCTCGTGGCCGAAGGTCGGGAGGAGTTCACATTTGAGGATGCCCAGACGACCCTGGGAGGGACGTCGGCGTCCGTGGCCAACGTCCTGCGTGGGTTGACCGAGAAAGGCCTGGTAGATCGACTGAGTCGGGGCCACTATGCGGTCCGACCCCTCGGATCGCTCGGGACCTCCGCTGTCACTGACAACCTCAGCCTCTCTGTCGGAGCGGCATTCCAGGGGCGCGAGCATCGGATCGCCTACCTCAGTGCGCTGAGTGAGCTGGGGGTGCTGAGCCATCCAGTTCGCCCAGTCTTTGTCGCCTGCACCAAGCAGGTCCGACTCCGCGCAATAGGGAAAAGGCCACTTCGAGTTGTGATCGAACGTCCAGAAACGATTCACTTGGAGGCTCAGCCCGTTGGCCGCTCATGGCGGTCCAGCCTTGAGCGAGCGCTGTTCGAATGCGCGATGCGGATTGACCTCACAGGCAGCGTCGAACGCCTGGCGGAAGCGCTCGCCGCATCGGTCGAAGAGGTTGACCCAAAGAAGATTGCGGCGCTGACCCGTGCCTTCGGTCATCGCGGCCAGGCGGCGGAACGCCGGCTAGTTTCTCTGGGCAGAGCGCTCGACCTGCCTCTCGGACTGGATCTCAAGATTGGAGTGCGCCGGCCAGTCATCGGGTTGGATCCTCGGGACAGCCGGGTTGAGTGGATCGATCCAGATCTCCGTGTGGCGTGGAACACGACAGCAGACGAGCTGCAGGCTGTGGTTCGGAACTAACGGTGCTGACAAGACACGCCATCACGAGGCGTGCGGATGACGACCAGCTCGATGCCGCTGTCGTCGAACGGGACTACGGACTGGCGCACATCGTTGCCCGCCTCTCCCATGTGACCCTCTCCGATGGTGGTCATCTGGTCTTCAAGGGGGGAACGGCCCTCCGGTTTGTTCACATCGAGAACTACCGATACTCGGCCGACCTGGACTTCACCATCATCGGGAGCACCGAGGAGGTCGCCCTCGATGCTTTAGACACCGTGTTGGAGATGGCGAAAGCTCACGCTGAACTACCTCATCTCGAACGGAGCGAGGGAAACTCGCCGGGAATCGAATACATCGGACCGCTTGGATCGGGAACGCCGCGGCGGATCAAGCTTGACCTCGTTACCGACGAGTACGTCGCAACCGTGGCGCAGTTGACAATGGCCGACGTCTGGCCGGACCTTCCTGCTCCTGCTCCCTTCGATGTCTATCCGATCGAGGAGATCGGCGCCGAGAAGCTGCGGTGCGTCATCCAACGCGTTCAGTGCCGCGATATCTATGACCTGTATCGACTGACTGACGATATTGGCGTCGACCTGGCTGCGATTCGACCGCTGTTCGACGAGAAGTGTC
>JASHZK010000065.1 GCA_030042575.1 Acidimicrobiales bacterium | reverse complement strand
CCCTGTGGGAGTTCTACGGGGCCACCGAGGGCCAGTTCACCGTGTGCCCACCCGGCGACTGGCGGGCCCGTCCAGGCACGGTGGGCCGAGCCCGTCCCCGGTGGCGCCTCGAGGTCGATCCCGACGGCACCGTCTGGTGCCACGCCCCCGGCTTCGCCCGCTTCCAGTACTGGCGGGACCGAGAGGCCACGGCCCGGGCCTGGCGGGACGGCGCCTTCACCGCCGGTGACCTCGGCCGCCTCGACGACGACGGCTTTCTCTTTCTCGACGGCCGTGGCGACGACCTGGTCATCACCGGCGGGGTCAACGTCTATCCCGCCGAGGTGGAGACGGTGCTTCAGGGGGTGAAGGGGGTAGCGGAGGTGGCGGTGTTCGCCGTGGAAGACGAGGACTGGGGCCAGCGCCTGTGGGCGGCGGTGGTGGGAGAGGCCGACGAAGAGGCATTGCGCCGCCACGCCGCCGGCCACCTGGCTCCCTACAAACGGCCCAAGTCGTATCTGATGGTGCCCGAGCTTCCCCGTACCTCGACCGGGAAGCTCCTGCGCCGTGCCCTGCCCGAATATCTGGAAGGGAGCCGAGATTGACCATCGCCACTGTGAACCCGGCCACCGAACAGACGGAGGCCACCTTCGATCCCTACGGCGACTCCGCCGTGGAGGAGCGCCTGGACCGCGCTGCTCGGACGGCGACCCCATGGCGCAAGACCAGCTTCGCCGAACGGGCCCGGCTCATGGTCGGTGCCGCCGAGCTGCTCGAGGGGGAGCTGCCCGACGTCGCCCGGCTGCTCACCACCGAGATGGGCAAGACCTACGCCGCCGCCAAGGGGGAGGTTTCGAAGTGCGCGCTGGCCATGCGCTACTTCGCCGAGCACGCCGAGGCCATGCTGGCCGACGAGCCCGTGGCCACCAGGGCCTCCGACAGCAGAGTCGTCTACCGCCCTATGGGTCCGGTCCTGGCCGTCATGCCCTGGAACTTCCCCATGTGGCAGGTGACGCGCTTCGCCGCACCGGCCCTCATGGCCGGAAACGTCGGGCTGCTCAAGCACTCTTCCAACGTCCCTCAAACCGCGCTCTACATCGAGGATCTCTACCGACGGGCCGGCTTCCCCCTTGGCGCCTTCCAGACCCTGTTGATCGGATCGGAGCGGGTGGAGGCGGTCATCGCCGACGAGCGGGTCCGGGCCGTCACCCTGACGGGTTCGGAGGGGGCAGGGCGCTCGGTGGGGGCGGCCGCCGGCCGGGCCCTCAAGAAGTCGGTGCTCGAGCTGGGTGGCAGCGATCCCTTCGTGGTGTTGCCCTCGGCCGATCTCGACCGCGCCGTGGCCACGGCGGTCGACGCCCGGGTGCAGAACAACGGACAGAGCTGTATCGCCGCCAAGCGCTTCATCGTCCACGACGCCGTCTACGACAGGTTCACCGAGGCTTTCGTGGCGGCCATGGAGGCATTGGTGGTGGGTGATCCCATGGACCCGGCCACCGCTGTCGGCCCCCTGGCCCTGTCCTCCGCCCGCCACGACGTGCACCAACAGGTGACCGACGCCCGGGACAAGGGCGCCACCGTGCTGTGCGGGGGCGAGCCGCAGGCCGGAGTCGGCTGGTACTACCTGCCCACCGTGCTGGCCGACGTCACCTGCGACATGAGGGTGAACGGGGAGGAGGTGTTCGGCCCGGTGGCCATGGTGTATCGCGCCCGGGACGACGACGAGGCGCTAGGCCTGGCCAACGACAGCGGTTTCGGGCTGGGGGCCAGCATCTGGAGCGCCGATCCCGACCAGCAACGCTTCTTCTCCGAGGGAATCGAGGCCGGCATGGTGTTCGTCAACGCCATGGTGGCCTCCACCGTCGAGCTGCCCTTCGGGGGGGTCAAGCGTTCCGGATACGGACGGGAGCTCTCGGCTCACGGGATCCGCGAATTCTGCGACGTCATCAGCCGCTGGGTGGCCTGAGCCTCTCGCTCTGATCGCCGTCCGGTCCACCGTTGCCGGCGGTCACCACCTCGGTCGATCGCCCGCCGCCGGGCGCCGGATTCGACCGGTTCCCCGGGTCCGAGCCCATGGCCGGGACCTCACCGGCCGCCTGGGAAAGCAGCTGGAGCGAACTCACCAGTTCCGACCGGGCCCGGGCGGGGATCGAACCGACCATGGCCTCGACCTCCCGGCGTCTCCGCTCCGTCACCGTCTCGACCAGCAGGCGTCGTTCCTTGGTCACGCACAGGTTGACTTCTCGGCGATCGAGGGTGTCGCGACTGCGGGTGATGAGCCCCTTGCGGACGAGCCGGTCGCACATGCGGGTGGTGGTCGACGGGCTCACCGCCAAGTTGGTGGCCAGGTCGGCCAGCCGCTGGCTGCCCAGATGGGCCAGCACGACCAGGGTTCGGTACTGGGGCAAGGTGATCTCGTGGTCGGCGGCGGACAGTGAGCGGACGTCCACAGCGACCATGGCCCGGCCCACCAGCAGGATGGCTTCGGCCAGCTCCTGGTCGGAGACGCCTCCGTCCACAGAGGCAAGTATCGCCTACTGCCCCCGCTCCGGCTCGCATTCGACGACGGCGTCGAGCTGGGCCCGCGCCTCGCGCAGCCGTCCCGTGCGCACCAACTCCGGCAATGGGCCCTGCAACAGCCGCTTCCAGTCCACGTCCTCGGTCGACCGTCCCTCGGCGTGCAGCCTGGCCCTGGTCTCTCCGAGCAGCTCGGCCAGCACCCCGACCTCCGCCCCCAACCTGTCGGCCAACTGGTCCCGGAGCCAGGTGGCCAGCGCCGGGCTGTGGCCGTTCGTGGACACCGCCACCGACACCGGCCCGGCCCGCCACAGCGCCGGCAGGACGAAGCTGCAGTGGTCCGGATCATCGGCGCTGTTGACCCACACGCCCGCCTCTTCGGCGTCGTGGTGGACGAGGGCGTCGACCTCGGCGTCGCCGGTGGCCGTCACTACCAGCCGGTAACCGGCCGCTTCCCCTGGGTGGTAACGACGGAGCTGGACGTCGAGAGGCGGGCCCTCGATGGCCTCGATGGCCCCCGCCTCGGCCAGCAGGCCGAGCGCCTCGTGCACCTCGGGAGCCACGACCGTGACGGCCGCACCGCACCCGAGCAGCGGGGCGATCTTGCGCGCCGCGGTCCGTCCCCCGCCCACCACCAGACAGCGCCGGCCATGGACGACGAGTCCGACTGGATAGAGCGGTCCCTCCACGGCTCGTCCTCTTCCGTCCTCCGGCGCCTTTTCGGCTGCCCGGCGAAAAGGGGGAAAACCCGATCTGGTTAGTCATCTATACTAGCTGGCCAGTCCCGGTCCCCATCGGCGTGCGGGGCCCGCTGCGGTGGCCATGGCACATGGGCCTGAGTGGCTCAGGGAGGGAGGAGGCGAATGCCCAGCATTGCAGGTGTCGAGGTCGACGTGGACGAGCTGGCAGAGCGTTGCGCCGAGTTCGAGGCCGCTCCGGCCACGGCGGTCATGACCTGGGCCCACCAGCGCTTCGGTGGGCGCTTGTCGCTGGCCTGCTCCTTCCAGGACTGCGTGCTCGTGGACCTGGCTGTGCGGGTGGACCCCGCCATGGAGGTGCTGTTCCTCGACACGGGGTTCCACCTGCCCGAGACCTTGGCTTACGTCGAGGAGGTCCGGGCCCGCTACGACTTGAACCTCAAGGTTCTACGCCCGGGCCCTGAAGCGGCCGCCTACCCCTGTGGCTCGGAGCGCTGTTGCGAGTTGCGGAAGGTCGCCCCCCTCGACGTCGCCTTGGCCGGCCAGGGGGCGTGGCTCACCGGGCTCAAGCGGGTCGACGCTCCCACCCGGGCCGATGCCCCCATCGTGTCGTGGGACGAGCGGCGAGGCCTGGTGAAGGTGAACCCGCTGGCCACCTGGACCGACGACGACATCTTCTTCTACGCCGCCGACCACGGGCTCCCGGTGCACCCCCTCATGTCGAAGGGGTATCTTTCCATCGGTTGTGCTCCGACCACACGCCCGGTGGCACCCGGCGAGGACCGCCGGGCAGGCCGGTGGGCGGGCACCGACAAAACCGAGTGCGGCCTGCACACCTGAGCCCCGACTGTCATGCCCTCGACCTTCGACCGCGACAGCCCCTATGGGGTGATCCTGCGCGGCCCGGAGCGGCCCATGGCCTTCGTCCATCCCTATCGCACGATCGGTGAGCTCAACCAGATCGAGCGCTGGAAGCTCGACCGTCACCCCCTGCAGGTGGCGGACGACGTGATCTCCACGTACGCGAAGGGTGGGCCCAAGTCCATCGCGGCGGTGGAGGGGGAGGTCGAGCGGCTCAAGTGGGTGGGGATCTACCCCCAGCGACAGGGCGGCGACGCGTTCATGATGCGCATCAAGGTCCCCGGGGGCCAGCTCACCGCCGCGCAGGCTCGGGAGATCGGGGTCGTGGCCGAGGCCTTCGGCGAG
>JASHZK010000010.1 GCA_030042575.1 Acidimicrobiales bacterium | reverse complement strand
TGGCTCCCTCCGGACAGCGCCGGATGAGCGCCAATCCCCACGCCAACGGCGGCCTGCTCCTCCACGACCTGGTCTTGCCCGACTTCCGCCATTACGCGGTGGAGGTGGTGAAGCCGGCTACGCAGACCTCGGAGGCGACCAGGGTGCTCGGTACCTACCTTCGCGACGTGATCAGGGCCAACCCCACCTCGTTCCGGGTCTTCGGCCCCGACGAGACGATCTCCAACCGGCTCTCAGCCGTCTTCGAGGTCACCGACCGTCAGTGGGAGGCGCAGATCCTCCCCACCGACGAATTCCTGGCTCCGGCGGGACGGGTCATGGAGGTGCTCTCCGAGCACCAGTGCCAGGGTTGGCTCGAGGGTTACCTCCTCACCGGGCGCCACGGGCTGTTCAACTGCTACGAGGCGTTCGTCCACATCGTCGACTCCATGTTCAACCAGCACGCCAAGTGGCTCAAGACCACCGGTCACATCCCCTGGCGTCGCCCCCTGGCGTCGCTCAACTATCTCCTGTCGTCCCACGTCTGGCGCCAGGACCACAACGGCTTCTCCCACCAGGACCCGGGATTCATCGATCACGTGGTCAACAAAAAGGCCGAGGTCATCCGCGTGTACCTGCCGCCCGACACCAATTGCCTGCTGTCGGTGGCCGACCACTGCCTGAGGAGCCGCCATTACGTCAACGTCATCGTGGCCGGCAAGCAGCCGGCTCTCACCTATCTGACCATGGAGGACGCCGTCCTGCACTGCACCCGGGGGCTCGGGATCTGGGAGTGGGCCTCGAACGAGGAGGACGACCCCGAGGTGGTGCTGGCCTGCTGCGGGGACGTCCCCACGCTGGAGATCCTCGCTGCCGCCGACATCCTGCGCCGGGAGCTGCCCGACCTGAGGGTCCGAGTGGTGAACGTGGTGGACCTGACGCGCCTTCAGCCCGAGTCCGAGCACCCCCATGGGCTTTCCGACTCCGAGTTCGACGCCATCTTCACCTCCGACCGCCCCGTGATCTTCGCCTACCACGGCTACCCGTTGCTCATCCACCGGCTCACCTACCGCCGGAAGAACCACGACAACCTCCACGTGCGCGGCTACAAGGAAGAAGGCACCACCACCACCCCCTTCGACATGGTCATGCTCAACGACCTCGACCGCTTCCATCTGGTCATGGACGTCGTCGACCGGGTCCCTCGCCTGGGTGCCCACGCCGCCGAGCTGCGCCAGCACATGGCCGACGAGCGGGTGAGAGCCAGGGCTCACACCCGGGAATTCGGAGAAGACCCGGTGGCGATCGCCGACTGGACCTGGCCGCACTGACCGGCGAACCCCCGTGCGCATCCTCGTGGTCAACGCCGGCTCCTCGAGCCTGAAGCTCTCGGTCCTCGAGGGCGGGAGATCGGTGGCCGCCACGGTGCTGGCTGCCACCGGTAGGCAGGACGCCGCCGCCGACCTGGCCGCGTTCGTGGTCTCGGCCGGCGCCTTCGACGCCGTCGGCCACCGCATCGTCCACGGAGGCGTCGACTTCACCGGGCCGGTAGGCATCGACCGACACGTGCGCCAGCGGCTGGAGGAGCTGAGCGACCTCGCCCCCTTGCACCAACCCAGGTCGCTGGCGGCCCTGGACGCGGTCAGCGCCCTCGTGCCCGAGCTACCGGCCGTGGCCTGCTTCGACACCGCCTTTCACGCCACAGTTCCCCCCGCCGCCTCCACCTATGCCCTGCCGAGCGAATGGCGAAGGCGCTGGCCTCTTCGGCGCTTCGGATTCCACGGCCTGTCCCACGCTTACATCGCACGCCGTGCCGCAGAGCTGGTCGGTCGCCCCGCTCACGGATTGCGTACGGTGAGCTGTCACCTGGGGGCGGGTGCATCGGTGACGGCCATCCACGCCGGGTCCTCGGTGGACACCACCATGGGCTTCACGCCCCTCGAGGGACTGGTCATGGCCACCCGCTCCGGGAGCGTCGATCCCGGCCTGGTGCTGTGGCTCGAAGAGCACGCCGGGATGCCACCGGAGGACCTGGGCGCCGCCTTGGAGGAGCGATCCGGTCTGCTCGGTCTGGCTGGAGACGCCAGAATCGAGGTCGTCCTGAAGGGCGAAAGAGCGGGGGACCCCGATGCCGGGTTGGCCATCGCCGTCTACCTCCATCGCCTCCGCGCCGCCATCGCCGCCATGGCGGCGGCCATGGACGGACTCGACGTTCTGGCCTTCGCCGGTGGTGTCGGCGAGCACGCCGCCCCCATCCGCCTGCGAGCCGCCGCCGGGCTCGGCTTCCTCGGGGTCGAGGTGGACCCCGGCCTCAACGACGGCGCTGCACCGGACTGCGAGATCTCCCGACCCGGTGGGCCGGTGCGCACCCTCGTCATCCGGGCCCGTGAAGATCTCCAGATCGCCTCCGAGGTCGAGCTGGTCCTGAGCTGAACGGCGCCCGGGCGGGCCTACTCGAGCGCGGCCGGCAGATCGCCCCGCATCCGGTCGAGAAGGTCTTCCACGAGGTCGCCGAGGGTCCACTGACCGTGCTCGGACGGCCACCGCACCTGAAGGTCGGTGTCGGTGAGCCGCTCCAGGAGCTGGGCCAGCTCCTCGAGGGCCTGGGCCACGCCGCGCTCGGCCACGGCCGGCTCGGGACCCCCGTGCACGTCCGCCGGCGACGGCCGGAGAGGTTCGTCGAGCAGAGGCGGCGCTTGGGCGTCGGCGGGCGCTCCCAGCTCGCCGAACCTGATCCAGGCGTCGTTCACGAGCAGACGCAGCTGCTGGGCCAGGTCCGGGCCGGAAGGGGCGAAGAGGACTCCGTCTGGCCGCATGCCAGGGCTCGATGTCCGGGTCACCCGACCGCGGCGCGGCCGACCGAGGCACAGAGACCTTCGAGGAAGGCTCGCACCGTGGACTCGGCCAGCCGGTGGAGGACCATCTCGTCGGCTCGCGTTCCCCACGCCCCCCCCGGCGATTCGTAGCTCCCGTGGAGGGCGATCATCACCTGGCTCGGACCGAAGGGTGCGATCTCGAGGTCACCGTCGAATCTGGGGAAGAGCGCCGTCGTCCTGACCACCTGCCACGAGAACGGCACGATCATGGCGTCTCCCAGATCGCGTACATGGCCGGGGTGTATCTCCACGGTTTTCCCCAAGGCGGTGGGCCAGCCTCGCGGGGCCACCTTGACCCTGAGACGCTCGCCCTCGGCGCGCGCCGGCCCGATCCCCGCTTCCAGGACCTGGTCGATGCCGCCGACGAAGTGGAAGGCGACCTCGTCGTACGGCCGGTCCACGATCTTGAAGTCCTGTACGAACACGAAGGTCACCCTTTCGGCCGCTCGACACCTGCTCCTCAGCATCGGCGCTGCGGCCGGGGCGCAGTAGAGCCGTTCGGACCTTCTAGGAGTCCGCTCTGGACGACCGCGCTTTTCGTTCGGCGAGTCGGGCGGCGTAGGCGGCGGCCTCGGCGCGCCGGGCCATTCCGAGCTTGCCGAGCAGGTTGGAGACATAGTTCTTGACCGTCTTGTCGGACAGGAAGAGCTCGGCACCCATCTGGCGGTTGGTCTTGCCGGCGGCGATCATGTCCAGGATCTGGCGCTCCCTCGGTGTGAGGCGGTTCGCGCTCTCCTCTTCCACCCGAGCCCGCTGGAGGTCCTCGAGGACTCTTCGAGCGGTCTCGCGGTCGATGAGCGAATGACCTCTGGCGACCGCTCTGATGGAGCTCAGGAGGTCCGATCCCTGGATCTGCTTGAGCACGTACCCGCTCGCGCCTGCCAGGATGGACTGCGCGAGGGCCTCGTC
>JASHZK010000064.1 GCA_030042575.1 Acidimicrobiales bacterium | reverse complement strand
GTGGTTGTGATCGGAGCCGGCCAAAGCGGGCTGGCGATGAGCAGCTGCCTGTCCGAACGATCGATCGACCACGTCGTCCTGGAGAGGAGCGAAGTGGCCAACTCGTGGCGCACGGAACGATGGGACTCGCTCCGCCTGCTCACGCCCAATTGGCAGTGCCGGCTGCCTGGCCACGCCTACGACGGAGCCGACCCGGACGGGTTCATGACGATGCCCGAGGTGGCCGACTTCATGGCCGAGTACGCCAAGCTGATGGCAGCGCCGGTGGTCTGCGGCGCCGCGGTGACTTCGGTACGCCTCGCCCGGGGCGGATACCGGGCCGTGACCGAAGACGGCGAATGGTCGTGCAAGGCCGTGGTCGTTGCCACCGGGGCGTTCAACCTCCCGGTGGTGCCCGACTCCTGTGCGGCCGTACCTCCGACCGTGGCCACCTTGACGCCGATGGAATATCGAAACACGGACCAGCTCGCCGAGGGTGGGGTCATGGTGGTCGGTGCCTCGGCGACCGGAGTCCAGCTGGCGGCCGACATCCGACGTTCCGGCCGGGACGTCGTCCTTTCCGTCGGTGAACACGTTCGGGGCCCGAGGACCTACAGAGAGCGGGACATCCAATGGTGGATGGACGCAGCCGGCCTACTCGACGAGCGTTACGACGAAGTCGACGACATCGTGAGAGCCCGGCGAGTCCCGTCGATGCAGCTGGCCGGATCCGTCGAACGGGCCACATTCGATCTCAATGCGCTGAGGGGTATCGGCGTGAAGCTCGTCGGCCGATTCGCAGGTGTCTGCGACGGCCGGGCTCAGTTCTCCGGCTCGTTGCGCAACAAGTGCGAACTTGCCGACCTCAAGCTCGGCCGACTCCTCGACACCATCGATGAGTGGGCCGAGGTGACGGGCCTGGACGACTCGGTGCCGCCTCCGCACCGGTTCGAGCCGACAGTGGTCGACGCTTCGCCCCGGCTCGCCCTGGACCTGAACAGCGGGGAGATCGAGACCATCATCTGGGGCACGGGGTTTCGTCCCGACTACTCCTGGATGGACGTCCCCGTGGTCGACGGCAAGGGCGTGATCCGCCACGACGGGGGGGTCGTCGACTCGCCCGGCATGTACCTGTTGGGCAGCCCTTTCCTCCGACAGCGCAAGTCGAGCTTCATCGACGGCGCCCGAGTCGACTCCGAAGACCTCGCCGGCGAGCTGAAGTCGTTCCTCGACGGGGTAGCAGGGCCAGATGCACGGGCACGCCCCGTGAAGCATCCCGGGAAGCGGTGTGATCAGGCTATGTCGTCGACCAATCCCCAACTCGAGGCAACGGCGACGTCGAGCTCGGCCCCGGTCATGGCCAGCCATGCCGTGCGCTGGCGCCCGATCCGTCGGGGGATGCTCACCGTCCCTCCCGACCCGGGCACCAGGCCCATGGAGACCTCGGGCAGCTGAAAACGGCTCCCCGGTGCGGCGACCACCCGGCGGGCAAAGGCAGCGAGCTCGATGCCGGCTCCCACACAGGCGCCGTGCACGTACCCCGTCGTCATCTCGCCCACACGCCAGAGCAGCTTCGCCGCACTGCGGTCGGTGCGGACCAGGTGCGCCGTGACCGGGTCCGGCAGGGTGCCGAATTCGTCGAGGTCGCCGCCGCTCGAGAAGTCCGGTCCCGCGCCACGCAGCTCCACGGCGGCGATCGACGTGTCGGCACAGGCGAGCGCCAGCCCGTCGGCCAAGCCGTCGCGTAGGTGGGTGTCCACGGCGTTGCGCACCTGCGGCCGGTTGAGGGTGAGCACGAGGACGTCGCCCCGTCGTTCCACCACCACGGCGTCAGCCGGCTGGCGGCGGGGTTTCGCCGGGCTTCGCTGCCGTCGGGCCAGCCAGGACCGGAAGACGGGGCCGCCCTGCAGGGTCGAATAGGCCAGCGACTCCACCATCAACCCGGTGGCCACGTCGAGGCCGGCGCCGGTGCGCAGCACCTGGGCGAGCAGCACGGAGGCCTGCGGGGAACGACGGACCTCGGCGGCCAGGCGAACGAGCTCTCGTTCGGGGTCCTCCGTCTCCACCCACCCAGGCTGAGGGCCATTGCCCCCCTGCGGGCAGAGGGCGACGTCGGCCCCGGGGGGGGCTGGGCCCGACGGGCGCCGGCGACAGCGCGCCACCACGACGCAAGGCAACCACACGGGGGCCATGTCGATCAGGTCGTCGTCGCCGCCGCCATCGACGTCCACCGCCAGCAGCGGAGCGTCGTCGAGGGCACCGAGGATCTCGTACGAACCGGCCCCCGCCGCGGCGAGGAGCTCGGCCGCGGCCGAGGCGGACAGCGCCCTCGGCGACGTCGGGGAGATGCGGGCAGCGTACCCTGTCGACCGTGCGCAGCCCGGGAGTGCTCGACAGCGCGGCGGACCTGCGCCGGGCCGCCATGTCGGGCATCATGGCCCTCGCCGGTCGAGCCGATGGCCCCCCGCTGTGCCCGCCTGGTCTCGTCAGCGGGCTCGACCGCCTGGCGGCCACCGTCGCCCACTGGTCGGCCGAGGTCGGTGACGCCGTCGAAGTCGACTGGGCGGAGCTCGTCACCGTCCGCGCCGCGCTCCTCGGCCTGCGAAGACGGGGCCGGATCTCGGCCAACGGGACCTGCCGGCTCCTACGCGGTCGTGACGGCTGGATGGCGCTCAATCTGGCCCGACCCGAGGACCGCACTGCGGTCGACGCCATCACCGAGCAGAGAACGGGAGGCGACCCGTGGGAAGCGGTCCAAGGCGCGGCCCGAACTCGGTCGGCGGCCGAGATGGTGGGCCGCGCTCGTCTGCTGGGTGTTCCCGCCGCCCTGCTCGGGTGCCCGGATCCCGGAGCCCGGCTGCCGCCCGCCCGCCGACGCTGGCCGTCGGCCGGACGACGAAAGGTGGCCGAGCTGCGCATCGTGGATGTGTCGTCCATGTGGGCGGGGCCGCTGGCCGCCATGCTGCTGGCCGAGGCGGGCGGCCAGGTGGTCAAAGTGGAGAGCATCTCGCGGCCGGACGGCGCCCGCGCCGCTCGTGGCTTCTACCGGGCGTTGCACCGAGACGACCAGTCGGTGGTGACGATCGAACCGGGAACGGTCGAGGGCCGGCGACGGCTGCGGGACCTCTTGGGCCAGGCCGACGTGGTCATCGAGTCGTCGAGACCGCGGGCTCTCGAGCAGCTGGGGTGCGGGCCGGACGAGGTCGAAGGGCGCCACGGCCGGGTGTGGCTGAGCATCACCGGCTACGGCCGGGCCGAGCCCGGTGGGCACTGGGTGGCCTTCGGCGACGACGCGGCAGTGGCCGGCGGCCTGGTGGCCTGGGAGGAGGGTGGGCAACCGGTGTTCTGCGGTGACGCCCTGGCCGACCCGCTGTCGGGGATGGCGGCGGCGGCGGCGGCCTTCGAGGCCGTCGCCAAAGGCGGGGGCGTCGTGCTCGACGTGTCCATGCAGGCGTGCGCCGCCTCGCTGGCGACGGCGCCCGTGCTCTCGACCAGCGCCGAGCTCCGCCACGGGGATTGGTACGTGACGGTCGATGGCGACCGGGTACCGGTGCGCGACCGGGCCGGAGAGGCTCAGCTCGCCCGGTAGACGACGTGCCCGGCCACGATCGTGGCCAGCACCGTGCCCGGCCCGCCCGGTCGGGGAATGACGCCGTCCGCCAACACACACAGGTCGCCCGGCTCGCCGGGGGCGAGGCGGCGGGGGCAACCGGGAAGATGGCCACGCCCGGCGAACAGAGCAACAGCGGCGGCGAGCGACACCGCCTCGTGCGCAGCGAGGATCCGATCCCCCCCCGTACGGCGGGCCACGGCCGCCCTGACGGACACCCACGGGTCGGCCGGCCCGAAGGGGGCGTCGGTCCCCGCCGCCACCGCCACCCCGGCAGCGACGAGCGAGGCGCAGGGGTACAGGCAGGCCACGTCGCCTTCGTCGACCTCGTCGAGATAGCTGTCGCCCCTGGCCTGGACGAGCCCGGGGTTGGTGACCACGGTCAAACCCAACCGGGCGAGCCTGCCCGCCAGTTGGGGATGCACCAACGACGCGTGCTCGACGCGGTCACCGGGCACCACGCCGACCTGGGCGAAAGTGGCCACGGTGAGGGCCAGCTGCGCCGGCGTCACGCAGTGGACGGCCACCGGCACCCCGGCTCCGTGGGCGCCACCCACCGTCTCGGCCAGGTCCTCCAACGCCGGGAGCCGGTCGTCGTCGAGCACCACCTTGCGCGGACCGCGGCTGACCAGGGCACAAGGGGCCAGCTCCACATGGGGCGGGCACATGACGTGCAGGCGCTGGCGCAACCGGCCGCGGGCCACGGCTTCGACCAGCCCGGCCACCCCCTCATCGGTGGCGTCGGGTGTGGCGTCGGTCACGGCGGTCACACCCCAGCCGGCCAGCCGGGCGCTCACGGGCCCCACGTCCGTCATGGGGTCCGTGTCAGGCAGGCGCTCGGCCAGCCAGTCGTCCATGCGGAACAGCCGGCCCGTGGGCCTGCCCAGGTGATCGCGTTCGACGCCCGGCTGGTGGACCTCGTCCAGACCGAGCGCCTGGACGCCGGCGGTGTTGACCAGCCACAGCGCACCCGAGCGGTGCTGGACCCGTAACGGCCCTTCGGGGACCAGGGCGTCGAGCGACCAGCGGTCGAGCTCCCCCGCCAC
>JASHZK010000063.1 GCA_030042575.1 Acidimicrobiales bacterium | reverse complement strand
GGAGCGTGCGGGGGGAGCGGTTGCGGGCCCGGAGCGCCCCCGCGAAGTCGATCATCGCCTCGGCGAGGGAGTCTGCGGACTCGATGTTCTCCAGCTCAGGGGGCATCAAAAGATCAGATTACTGTGGGTGGATCAGATGCTGTGCGAGCGCCGTGCTGATCCGTCTCTTGCTTACACGCTTGTCTTTATCCTGGTAGGGTGTACTGAGCGCGCTCGGAGGGACTCGAACCCCCAACCTTCTGATCCGTAGTCAGATGCTCTATCCAAATTGAGCTACGAGCGCTCGGTCCGGGGGTTCCGGACCGGCCGCCAACCCTACCCGGAGGCCGAATCCAGACTCACCGGGGCTCCAAGGACCACCGTAGGCTGCAGGGATGCCGACGCCCGTGGGCCCAGCCCCTCGGGACCCCGACGACCCGGACTCCTGGGACTGGAGCGACGATGTGTGGGCGCCTTCGGACGGCCACGAGCCGGCCCTGGCAGCCAGGCTGGCCCGGCGCCGGCAGCTCTGGCGCCTGGTGACCATTTTGGGGCTGGCGCTGCTCCTCGTCTACATCCTCGCCACCATTCTCTGACCGAGCCCTCGGCGACCCCCCGGCCCCGGAGCAGGGGCCAGGAGCCCGAATCTGACGCGGCGTTAGAGTGAGCCGGTGAACCCGGCAAAAACCCAGGTCCCGGCCCAGCCCGGCTGGTTCACCCTCGATCCCGAGGCCCCCGCCCTCCTCGGAAGCCGCTGCCGGAAGTGCGGGACGATCGCCTTTCCGGCTGAGAACGCCTTTTGCCGGAACCCGGACTGCCAGAGCACCGAATTCGACCAGCACGCCTTGAGCCGCCGGGGCCGGATCTGGTCCTACACCGACGCCCGCTACAAGCCGCCCGTCCCATACGTCGCCACCGACCCCTACCAGCCCTTCTGCATCGCCGCCGTGGAGCTAGCCGACGAGAAGATGGTCGTCCTCGGGCAGATGGTCGCCGGGGTCGAAGCCGGGGACCTGGCCGTGGGCGACGAGGTCGAGCTCGTGCTCGACACGCTCCATGAGGACGACGCCCACGAGTACCTGGTCTGGAAGTGGCGGCCGGTCCGGCCACGAAAGGAGGGCCGTGGCTGAGCGGGTGGCGATCCTCGGGGTGGGCATGCACCCCTGGGGCAAGTGGGGCCGCAACTTCGTCGAGTACGGCCTGCACGCCGCCAACGAAGCGCTCGCCGACGCCGGGCTCGCCTGGCGCGACATCCAGTTCGTCTCCGGTGCCGACACCATCCGAAACGGCTATCCCGGTTTCGTCTCCGGTGCCACCTTCGCCCAGGCACTCGGCTGGACAGGCGCCCGAGTGACGAGTTGCTACGCCGCTTGCGCCTCGGGAGCAACCGCCATCGCCGCCGCCCGGGCCCAGATCCTGGCCGGATTGTCCGACGTGGCGCTGGTGGTGGGGGCTGACACCACGCCGAAAGGCTTCTTCGCCCCGGTCGGCGGCGAACGCCGGGACGATCCCGACTGGCTGCGTTTCCATCTCCTCGGTGCCACCAATCCCACCTACTTCGCCCTGTACGCCCGCCGGCGCATGGAGCTCTTCGGCGCCACCGAAGCCGACTTCGCCGCCGTGAAGGTGAAGAACGCCCGCCACGGCGCGGCCAATCCCAACGCTCGCTACCGCACCGAGGTGACGGCCGGTGAGGTATTGGCCTCGCCCGTGGTGGCCGACCCGCTGCGCCTGCTCGAGATCTGCGCCACCTCCGACGGGGGTGCCGCCGTCGTCCTGTCGAGCATGGAATTCGCCCGCCGCCACGGCCACCGACGACCGGTCACGGTGGCGGCGGTCTCCACCGTCACCCCGCGCTTCCCCCAGACGGTCATCGAGATGCCCAACTTCGCCACCGACTCGGCCGTCGCCACTTCGGGCGAGCCTGGTCCCACCTTCCGCCAGTCCATCGCCCGCGCCGCCTACGAGGAAGCCGGCATCGGACCGGAAGAGGTGGACGTCGCCGAGGTCTACGACCTGTCCACGGCACTGGAGCTCGACTGGTACGAGGACATCGGGCTGTGCAAGGAAGGCGAGGCCGAGAAGCTGCTGCGCGACGGCGACACCGCCGTGGGCGGACGTATCCCGGTCAACCCCAGCGGTGGGCTGTCGAGCTTCGGCGAGGCCATCCCGGCCCAGGCCATCGCCCAGGTGTGTGAGCTGAGCATGCAGCTGCGGGGCCAGGCCTCAGGCCGCCAGGTCGAGGGCGCCAAGGTGGGTGTGAGCGCCAACCAGGGACTCTTCGGCCACGGCTCGAGCGTCCTCGTCACCCGCTGAACATCGATCCTCCACGACAGGCGGCCGAGATCGAGCGCCGGCGAGCCTCCGTCACCGAGCGGGGCAGCCGCCCGATCGAGAAGACTCTCTGGCCGTGACCTCGTCGCCCGGGGAGCAGCTCCCCTCGTCCCACGACCATTGGCTCGAGCGCGACCGGGCCGTGGTGTGGCACGGCTTCACCCAGATGGCCCACTACGACGAGCACGCGCCGATCGTCGTGCATCGAGCCGAGGGCCACGAGCTCATCGACGTGGAAGGACGGCGATATCTCGACGCCATCTCGTCGCTGTGGGTCACCACCCTGGGACATCGCGTCCCCGAGCTCGACGCCGCGCTGCGCCGCCAGCTCGACGCCGTGGCCCACTCGACCATGCTCGGCAACACCAATCGGGTGGTGGTCGAGCTGTCCGAGGCCCTGGCCGAAGTGGTGCCAGTGGACGCCCCCCACTTCCTCTACGCCTCCGACGGCTCCTCGGCGGTGGAGCAGGCTCTCAAAATCGCCTTCCAGTACTGGGTGAACCGGGGCGAGGACCGCCGCACCCGGTATCTCGCCCTGGGCAGCGCCTACCACGGCGACACCGTGGGCTCGCTGTCGCTCGGCGGCGGCGGCTTCGGGACCTCGCTCTTCGACGCCCTGCGCTTCCCGGTGATACGGACGCCTGGCTACGACGACCCCGCCTGGCTGGACAAGGCGCTCAGCACCCTGGAGACCCACGCTCACGAGCTCGCCGTCGTCGTCATCGAGCCGCTCGTGCAGGGAGCTGCCGGGATGTTCATGGCCGAGCCGGCAGACGTCGGCGCCCTCGGCCGCGCCGCACGCGACGCCGGTGTCCTGCTCGTGGCC
>JASHZK010000001.1 GCA_030042575.1 Acidimicrobiales bacterium | reverse complement strand
GCGCTCCCGACGGCATCGAGTTCCACCGCGACATCGTCCGGCACCCGGATGCCGTGGCGGTGGTGCCGGCCACCGAGCGGAACACGATCTTGTTGGTGCGCCAGTACCGTGGCGCCGTCGACCGGTGGCTGCTCGAGATCCCGGCCGGCACCCGCGACGTCTTGCACGAACCTCCCGAAGAGACGGCCGGGCGCGAGCTCGAGGAGGAGACCGGCATGCGCGCCGACCACCTCGAGCAGCTGGCCGTGATCCACAACACCCCGGGCTTCTGCGACGAGGAGACGATCTTGTACCTGGGCACCGGCCTCCACCCCGCCACCGTGGCCCGTCACGGCCCCGAAGAGCGGTACATCGAGCTGGTCGAGGTGGCGCTGGCCGACCTCGACACCATGATCGAGCGCGGCGAGTGCACCGACGCCCAGACCCTGATCGGGCTGCTCCTCGCCCGCCGCCGACTCGGCACCGGCACCCGGCCGACCGACGGTGGCGCCACCGCCCGCTAGGACGAGCGACCAGTGGTGCCCTCGGCAGCGTCCCGCGCTCCCCTCGGACGCAGCGCCGAGGAGTTCCTCTCCTGGCTGGCGGTGGAGCAGGGACGTTCGCGCAACACGCTGGCCGCCTATCGCCGTGACCTGCGCGCCTACCAAGGGTTTCTGGCCGCGGCGGGACGCCAGGTGGAAGACGCCCGCCTGTCCGACGTAGAGGAGCACCTGGCCCGTCTTCGGGCCGCCGGCGCCGGGCCGGCCACCGTGGCCCGGGCCACGGCCACCTTGCGGGGGCTGTACCGATTCTGCGTCGACGAAGGGCTGACCCAGGCCGACCCCACCGCCGAGCTCACCGCCCCGGCCCTGCCCCGGCGCCTGCCCAAGGCACTGTCGGAGACCGAGGTGACGAGCCTGCTCGACGCGGCCAACGGGGACGACCCCGTCGCCCGGCGCGACCGCGCCGTGCTCGAGCTGCTCTACGGCACCGGGATCCGGGTCTCGGAACTGGCCGGGCTGTCGCTGGGCGACCTCGGGGCCCAGTCCGGGCTGCTGCGCGTGCTCGGCAAAGGCGACAAAGAGCGCTTGGTGCCGGTCGGTCGCCAGGCGCGCCTCGCACTGGGGCGATGGCTGGGACCCCAAGGCCGCGACCGACTGGCCCCGACCCGCTGGGCCCGGCGGGGGGACGCCGAAGCCGTGTTCCTGAACACCCAGGGGGGCCGGCTCAGCCGGCAGGCGGTGTGGCTGGTGCTCAAGAAACGGTCCCGGGCGGCGGGCCTGGGGGAACGGGTCCACCCGCACGTACTCCGCCACAGCTGCGCCACCCACATGCTCGCTCACGGCGCTGACATCCGGGTCGTCCAGGAGCTGCTCGGGCACGTCTCCATCGCCACCACCCAGGGCTACACCCGGGTGAGTGCCGACCATCTTCGACGTGCCTACGAGGCCGCCCACCCGCGCGCCAAAAGGGCACCGGGGCAGTAGTCTCGTTTCGTGGCCGATGCCCCCACCGTCGATTACCGCGCCCTTCTGGAGGAGGAGAAGCGGGACCTCGAAGCCAAGCTGGCCGAGCTGGGCCCCGGCAGCCACAGCCTGACCTACGACCCCAACTTCGCCGACTCCAGCCAGGTGACCGCCGAGCGTGGCGAGGTGGAGGCCCTGGCCGCCAAGCTCCGCGAGACCCTGGAAGAGGTGCAGGAGGCCCTCGGCAAGCTGGCCGGCGGGAGCTACGGCACCTGCGAGAGTTGCGGCCAGCCCATCGCCCCCGTGCGTCTGGAGGCCATGCCGGCCACCCGCTACTGCATCAACTGCGCCTCGAAGCACTGAGCGCCACCGTCCGGCCCGTGCTCCGCCCATGACCTGGAGCGCGCCGCCACCCCCTCAGCGCCCACCGCGCCGGCACGACAACACCGCCATCTGGGTGGTCGCCGCCCTGGCGGTGGTCCTGGTCCTGGTGCGCATCCACCACATCGAGGTGTTCTACGTGCTCATGTTCCTGGCACTGTTGCCTTCGGTGATCCTCCACGAGGTCTCTCACGGCGTGGTGGCGCTGGCCTTCGGCGACGACACGGCCAAGCGGGCCGGCCGGCTCACCCTCAACCCGGTCCGCCACATCGACCCGTTCGGCAGCGTCATCCTGCCGGCACTGTTGGCCCTCAGCGTGGGATACGCCTTCGGCTGGGCCAAGCCGGTGCCGGTGAGCGTGAACCGGCTACGTCATCCCCGCAACGACAACGTGGCGGTGGCGCTGGTGGGCCCGGCGGTCAACGTGGGCCTGGCCGTGCTGTTCGCCTTGGCCTACCGCTTCCTCGTGCCCGCCGTCGACAAGTTCCCTCCGGTACTGGACCAGGCCACCTGGGTGCAGTTCGTCTATGCCGCCGGCTACGTGAACGTGATCCTCGCCGTCTTCAACCTCATCCCCCTGCCCCCCCTGGACGGCTCGGCCGTGGTGGAGCGGTTCCTGCCCGCCCACCTGTTGCCGGGCTACTACCGCATCCGGCCCTTCACCATGTTCATTCCGCTTCTCGTGGTCATCCTCTTCCCGAGCGCCTTGGCCCACCTCTTCGACCCGGCGCTCGACTGGTGGTCACGCCTGCTCGTCTGAGCGAGCCGCCGCCGCGGACCCCTCTCAGGCGAAGCCTCCCGCCGGTGCCAGCAGCCCGGCCGCCCGCATGGCCCGGTCCAGGACCGGCGCCGCCACCGTCCGGGCCTTGTCCGCCCCCAGCCGCAACGCCTCGGTCACGTATCCCCGATCGGCCCGCAGCTCCTGGGCGCGCCGGCGAACCGGCGCCAGGATCTCCACCACCGCCTCCGACACCGCCTCTTTGAGCGGCCCGTAGCCGGCGAAGTCCCCGGCCAGCGTGGCCGGGTCGCCACCGCGGGCCGCGGCCAGCAGCTCCAGGAGGTTCGCCACTCCGGGCTTCTTCTCCGGGTCGTAACGCACCTCAGTGTCGGTGTCGGTGACCGCTTTGCGGATCTTGCGGTCGATCTCCTCCGGCGGGTCGAGGAGGAGCACCGTGCCCAGCGGCGAGCTCTCCGACTTGGACATCTTCTTGGTCGGGTTCTGCAGGTCCATGACCCGGGCCCCATGAGCGGGCACCGCCGCCTCGGGAACGACGAAGGTCTCACCGAAGCGGTTGTTGAACCGCACCGCCGCGTCGCGGGTGAGCTCCAGGTGCTGGCGCTGGTCGTCCCCTACCGGGACACGATCGGCGTCGTAGAGCAGCACGTCGGCAGCCATGAGGGCCGGGTAGGTGAACAGCCCCGCCCGCACCGTCTCGCGCTGGCGGGCTTTGTCCTTGAACTGGGTCATGCGGCTCAGCTCGCCGAAGGAGACCGTGCATTCGATCAGCCAGGCCAGCCGGGGATGCTCGGGCACGTGGCTCTGGACGAACAGCGTGCAACGGGCCGGATCGAGCCCCACGGCCAGCAGGTCGGCAGCCACGTCGAAGGTCCCCGTGGCCAAAGCGGACGGCTCGTAGGGCTCGGTCATGGCATGGAGATCGGCTATGAGGAAGAAGGCGTCGTCGCTGTCCTGGTCGGCCACCCAGTTGCGGAAAGCCCCCAGGTAGTTCCCCAGGTGGACGGCCCCGGTCGACTTGACCCCCGAGAGCACCCTGGCCATGACCGGCCATGGTACGGCGCCCCGCTCCATGCACGGATCATCGTGCCCTCGGGGATAGGGTCGTTGCGTGGCCGCCCACGTCCACACTCGGGTGTTCGAAGGGCCCATCGACGTGCTGTTCCAGCTCGTCTCCGAGCACAAGCTCGACGTCTACGACGTCCCCCTGGCCGAGATCGTCGACCGCTTCCTGGCCGAGATCGTCGACCGCCGGCCACTGGATCTGGAGACGTGCAGCGAGTTCCTGCTCGTGGCCGCTCTCCTCGTCGAGCTCAAGTCGCGGACCCTCCTGCCCGGCCCCGACGTGGTGGAGGACGACGAGGAGCTCGCCGGGTTCGAAGAGCGCGACCGCCTGCTGGCCCGGCTCTACGAGTTGCAGGCCTACGCCGCCGCCGCCGACGTCTTCGCTTCGCTCATCGAAGGGGCCGCCCACACCGTCCCCCGGCTGGCCGGCCTGGAGGAGCGCTTCCGCGACGCCGCCCCCGAGCTCCTGGCCGGGCTCACCGCCGAGCAGCTGGCCACTTCCTACCTGCTCGTCCTGGCCCAGCCGGCCGTCCCCAGCCTGGACCTCTCCCACGTCACGGTGGAGGCCGTCACCGTCTCCGAGGCCGTGGCCGAGCTCGAGGAGCGCCTCCCCTCCGACAGTCCTTTGTCCTTCCGCCAGCTCACCAGCCACTGCACCACCCGCATGCAGGTGATCGTCCGCTTCTTGGCCCTGCTCGAGCTGTTCAAGCGGGGATGGGTCGACCTCGACCAGGGCACCACCTTCGGCGACCTCCAGGTGAGCTGGACGGGCAGGTCGTCAGCCGATGGCGAGGGCCAGGGCGGTCCGCTTCGAGAGGCCGAAGAGTACGACGGATGAAAGGCGGGGGGCGATGATGCTCTCGGAAGAACAACGCGCCATCGAGGCCGTGCTCCTCTCGGCGGTGGAGCCGGTCCCCGACGGCCTTCTGGCCGAGCTGCTCGAGCTGCCGGTGGACCACGTGCGGGCCGCCTGTGAGGAGTTGGCCTCGAGCTACGCCGCCGAAGGACGGGGGTTCGTCCTGGCCTTCGTGGCCGGCGGCTGGCGCTATCAGACCCATCCCGACATGGCACCCTTCGTGGAGCGCTTCGCCATGGAGGGGGTGTCGTCGCGGTTGTCGTCGGCCGCCTTGGAGACCTTGGCCATCGTGGCCTACAAGCAGCCGGTGTCCAGGGGTCAGATCGCCGCCTTGCGGGGGGTGAACGTCGACGGGGTGGTGCGCCTCTTGCACCAGCGCGGCTACATCACGGCGGTGGGCCAAGCGCCCGGTCCCGGCCAGCCGGCGCTCTACGGCACCACCCCCGCCTTCCTGGAGAAGCTGGGGCTGGGGTCGCTGGCCGACCTCCCTGCCGTGGAGGAGCTGATCCCGGCCGCCGACGTCATCGAGCGCCTGGAGGAGCAGCTGCGACCCCGGCCGGATGGCTGACGAGGGCGAGCGCCTCCAGAAGGTGCTGGCCCGGGCCGGTTACGGGAGCCGCCGGGCGTGCGAGGCGCTGATCGAGGCCGGGCGCGTGCGCGTGAACGGCCTGCCGGCTGAGCTCGGGCGGCGCATCGACCCCGGCAGCGACCGGGTCGAGGTGGACGATGCGGCGCTGTCGGTGCTGCCCGGCCTCGTC
>JASHZK010000062.1 GCA_030042575.1 Acidimicrobiales bacterium | reverse complement strand
GTCCCGCCTCTCGACGAAGGCGGCGATCCCCTCCTTGGAATCAGCCGTCCCGACGATCAGCTCCTGGGCCCAGGCTTCTTCGTCGAAGGCGGTGGCCCGGTCCGAATCGAAGGAGCGGTTGAGCAGCCACTTGGCCATGGCGATGGCCTTGGTGGGGCCCGAGGCCAGCCGCCGGGCCAGCCCGCCGGCCACCTCCTGCAGCCGGTCGGCGGGAACCACCTGGTTGACCAACCGCAGGCGCTCGGCCTCCGCGGCGGAGAGGTCGTCGCCGAAGAACACGAGCTCCTTGGCTTTCTGCAACCCGACCAGTCGCGGCAGGAGGTACGCCCCGCCGCCGTCGGGGGAGATGCCCCGTCGCACGAACACCTCGATGAAGCGCGCTCCCTCGGCCGCCACCACCAGGTCACAGGCAAAGGCGAGGTGGGCTCCGATACCAGCCGCCGTGCCGTTCACGGCGGCGATCACCGGTCGCTCGCAATCGAGCACGGCACCCACCAGGCGCTGAGCGCCCCGCCGGATCATGCGGGCGGCGTCCCCCATGATGCGGTCGGGCGCACCCTGGGGCTTGGGGGCAGCGTTGCCGCCGCCACGCCCCGCTCGCAGGTCGGCGCCGGTGCAAAAGCCCTCGCCCGTCGCCCCCAGCACCACGGCCCCCACCCCCAGATCGGAGCTGGCCTCTTGCAGCAGGGCGATGACCCGCTCGCGCTGGTCGGGCGTCATGGCGTTGCGCACTTCGGGACGATTCAACGTGATCCACGACACCCGGTCCTCGACCCGGTGCAGCACCTGCTCCTCGAGCGGCTTGTCGGCCACGGGGCTCCTCCCTCGCCTGAGCCCGAGCAGCATGGCACCGGCTCGACATCGATGTCACCTTGCCGCAGGGTCGGGAGTACCCTCTGGCGCCATGGTCCCGGCCACCGCTTCCAAGCGCATCCCGGTGGTGGACTACCTCGTGATCGAAGGTGAGCCCCATCTCGAGGCCAACGCCTGCGTGGCCTGCGGAGCGCTGTACTTCGACCGGCGCAACGCCTGCGCCCGCTGCGGCAAGCTGGAGTTCACCCGCAAGACGCTGGCCACCACCGGCTCCCTGCGTTCCTACACCATCATCCATCGGGCCGCCCCCAACGTCCCCGTGCCGTACGTGTCGTCGGTGATCGAGCTGGACGGCGGCGGCGTGGTGAAAGCCAACCTGGTGGCGGCCGGGACCGACCCGGAGAAGATCGAATTGGGGATGAAGGTGGCGCTCACCACCTTCCCCTGCGGCCACGACGAAGAAGGCACCGAGGCCGTCGCCTTCGGTTTCGTCCCGGCCTGAGCCGCCACAACCCGACAGCACAAGGGAGCAGCGATGTCCGACAGCGTGTGGATCATCGGGACGTCGATGACGAAGTTCGGGCGCTATCCCGACAAGGACACCGTGGACCTGGCCAGCGAGGCTGCCCTGGGTGCCCTGGACGACGCCGGTACGACCATGGCCGACATGGGGGTGCTGGCCGTGGGCTGCCTGCTCGAGGCCTCGGCCATGCTGGGCCAGCGCCTGCAGAAGCAGATCGGCCAGAGCGGCGTTGCCGTCTACAACGTGGCCAACGCCTGTGCCACGGGAGCCACCGCCGTGCGCACCGCCCTGTTGGCCATCAAAGCGGGGGAGGCCGACCTCGGTCTCGCCGTGGGCGTCGAGCAGATGGGCAAGGCTGGGCTCCTCGGACCGGCCGGCCAGGCCCGCTCCAAGCCCGCCGGCTACACCCCCTCGGGGCGCTACGGATCGGTCATGGCCGTCGAGGGCATACTCGGCACCGGGCTCATGCCCGGCGTGTTCGCCCAAGCGGGCATGGAGTACGCCTCACGGCACAGCGGCGTGGGCTTCGAGCAGTTCGCCAAGGTGGCGGAGAAGAACCACGCCCACTCCACCCTCAACCCGCTGGCGCAGTACCAGAAAGCCTTCTCCCTGGAGCAGGTCATGGGCGCGGAGATGGTCGCCTACCCCAACACCCTGCTCATGTGCTGCCCCACCGGGGACGGCGCCGCTGCTGTGGTGCTGTGCTCTGGCGCCAAGCTCAAGAGCCTGGGTCTCGACGTACGCCGGCGGGCGGTCAAGGTCTCGGCCTCGGTCCTCACCTCCGACCCCTACGTCGAGTCCGACACCGCCCAACCCGACGTGAGCACCCTGACCAAGATGGCCGCCGCCCAGGCCTACGAGGCGGCCGGTGTCGGGCCGGCCGACCTCGACCTCGTCGAGCTGCACGACTGCTTCGCCACCGCCGAGCTCATCCACTACGAGAACCTCTCGCTGTGCGAAGCGGGTGGGGCGGGCGATTTCATCGACCGCCGCGGACCATGGCGCGACGGCCAGACACCGGTCAACGTCTCCGGTGGACTCATCTCCAAGGGCCATCCCATCGGCGCCACCGGCGTGGCCAACCTCTACGAGGTGGCCACCCATCTGCGCGGTGAAGCCGGCGACCGTCAGATCGACGGGGCCCGCGTCGGCCTGGCCCACGTGATCGGGTTGGGATCCGCCTGCGCCGTCCACGTGCTCGAGCGGGCCGCCTCTTGATCCGGGCACCGCACCTCGGGCGGCTCGTCGCATGACCCCGGTGCCCCCGGTAGGAGGCGATCCCGAGGCCCTGCTGGCCGGGGTGCGGGTGGCCGACCTGGCCGGCGAGCCGGCCGCCATGACCGGGCGGATCCTGGCTGACCTCGGGGCCGAGGTGGTGCGGGTGGTGCCGCCCACCGGAGACCCACTGGCCACACTGCCACCCCTCGGTCCCGACGGTTCGCTGCGACAGCTGGCCTGGGGTGCCGGCAAGGACACCTTGCTGGTGGACGGACCCGACGACCCGCGCTTGGTCGAGCTCCTGCAGGGAGCCGACGTCGTGGTGGCCACGCCCGGTTGGCCCGGGGTGCTCGACGTCGACCCGGCCCGGGCGCCTCAGGCCAGCTGGATACTCGTGACGCCCTTCGGGATGGACGGCCCCCGCGCCCACTGGAAGGCGTCGGACCTCGGCGTGATGGCCTCGACGGGGAACATGTTCTGCACCGGCGATCCCGATCGGGCCCCGGTGCGCTGCACCGAGCCCTCGGCCTGGAGCCACACCGGTCCCGAGGCGGCCTTCGCCGCCCTGAGCGCACTGGCGTCGGGGCACCCCCAGGTGGTCGACGTCTCGGCCCAGGAGGTGGTGATGATCGCCTCCATGGGCCACGTAGGACGCTTCGGGCGCACCAAGAACCGGGGCCGGCGCACGGGAGCCGACATCGGCGTGACCCGGGAGATCTGGCCGTGCGCCGACGGCTTCGTCTCCTTTGGGTTGCGCGGCGGCAAGTCGCGGCTGGCCAACCTGCAGACCATCACCAGGCTGGTGGCCGAGGACGGCGTCGAGGCCTCGGCCCTGACCGAGCGTGACTGGACCGTCTACGACCACAACCGGGCCACCCCCGAAGAGCTCGAAGCCATCTCGGCCCCCATCGCCGAGTACTTCCGGCGCCACACCATGTCGGAGCTCTACGAGATCGCCTGCGCCACCAATCTCATGCTGGCGCCGGCCAACTCCCCGCGGCAGCTGACCGAGAGCATCCAATTGAACGGGCGCGGCTTCTTCGTTCCCTACGGCACGGTGGAGCTGTTCCCTCGATGCTTCGTGATCACGACCAGCCCCCACGACGCCGTCGAACGCCCCGGGCCTCGACTGCCCACCACCACCAAGGCGGCTCCCCGCTGGCCGCAGCGGCCCCGCCGTGCCCAGGGGTCCGACGGGGCGACGACCAGGCAGGCGCCGGTCGAGGGGGCGCCGGTCGAGGGGGCGCCGGCGTGGGAGGGCACCAAGCTCATCGAGTTCGGCACCGGGGCGGCCGGGCCCATTGCCGTGCGCTACTTCGCCGAGCACGGCGCCACCGTGATCCGCATCGAGTCGAGATCGCGTCCGGACTTCCTGCGCACCTACGGCAGCGCCAACCCCTGTGGCCTCGAGGGTTCCGACATGTTCGACTCCGTCAACGTGGGGAAGCTCGGGGTCACCTTGAACCTCAAGCACCCCAAGGGGGTGGCCCTGGCCAAGCGTCTGGTGCAGTGGGCCGACGGGGTGGCGGAGAATTTCGCCCCCCGGGCCATGCGCAGCTTCGGACTCGACTACGAGTCGCTGGTGGCCGAAAAACCCGACCTGGTCATGGTCAGCTCCTGCCTGCAGGGCCAAACCGGGCCCCACCGGAACTATCCCGGCTTCGGCGGGCAGGGCTCGGCACTGGGGGGATACAACTTCCTCACCGGCTGGCCCGACCGCGAGCCGCTCGGCCCCTACGGCACCATCACCGACTCGTTGGCGCCGCGCTTCGCGGCCAGCGCCCTGGCCGCCGGCCTCCTGTACCGGCGGCGCACCGGCGGCGGTGTGCACCTGGACGTGAGCCAGGTGGAGGCGGCCGTCTACTCCCTCACCCCGTGGGTGCTCGACTACGTGGTCAACGCCCACATCGAGACCCGCGACGGAAACCGCTCGAGACGTTGCGCCCCACACGGCGCCTTTCCGTGTGCCGGGGAGGACCGCTGGGTGGCCATCGCCTGTTGGAGCGACGAGGACTGGACGGCGCTGGCCCGGGCCATGGCCCTCGACGCTGCCGTCACCGCCCGCTTCACCGATGCGGCAGCGCGCCTCGACGCCCAGGACCACGTCGAAGCTCTGGTGGCGGCCTGGACCTCGCCGCGGACGCCCCTCGAGGTGGCCGAGACGCTGCAAGCCCTGGGCGTCGAGGCGGTGCCAGTGGCCGACCTGGGCGACGCCTCAGCCGACCCGCAGCTGCACCACCGGGGTCATTTCGTCACCATGGAACATCCCTGCATGGGTGAATGCGGTTACGAACGAAACGGCTTTCGCCTCTCCGAAGCCACGGCCGGCTACCGGCGCACCAGTCCCACCCTGGGGGAACACAACACCTACGTGCTGGGAGAAGTTCTCGCCTTGAGCTCGGCCGAACAGCGGCGCCTGGCCGACGAAGGGGTGCTGGAATGACCCCACCGGGCCTGCGGGGGTGGCGTCGACCAGGTCCAGCTGGTGGAAGCCGGATGGGACCGGCGAAGGCGACCGGCCGCCGGGGGGTGTCGGGGCCGAGCCGGAGGGAGGCCTGTGCGCTGCCGGCGGGGTGGTGACCTTGGCCGCCGGCGGGGTGGCAATGGTGAGGTGCGCCGGCGCCGGGACACCGGGTACCGGCACCGTCAGCGCTGATCCCGAGGCGCGGCCGGGAGTCGACGACGGCGGGGGCCGGCTCGAGGACGGCGCCGGCCGGGACGAGGACGGCGCCGGCGGACGCAGAGCCAGCGGCGA
>JASHZK010000003.1 GCA_030042575.1 Acidimicrobiales bacterium | reverse complement strand
TGGTACTCCGGCGTTCGCCCCTGGGATGTGTCTCCTCATCCACGGAGCTGACCGAGCGCCTCCTGAACCGTCCCGAGCAGCCGCGAGTGAAGCTCGGCCCATGCCGCGGGCACGTCGGTGAAGCCCCAATGCCTCACCAGTCGGGGTGGTTCGAGCTCGGTGAAGTCCGCCCAGAGGACCGACAGGTGGCCGCCCATGGTGGTGCGACGCGAACGCACCTGGCGAGGTGCGCCAATCGCCGAGGCCACCTCCACGACCGTCCTCGTGATCGGCGCCAGCAGCCTGTCGAGGTCGAGCGGTGCGTCTTCCCAGGCGGTGAGGCGGGGAGTCGACTCGAGCTCGGCTTGCAGGCTGAGCAGACGTAGTTCGTGCCGCGCCAAGCTGGTGCCCAGGTAGTCTGTCGCGCTTCGATCCTCGGCCGCCATCGGGGCCTCCTTCCTGTCGGTCGGTCGGGCACCATCGTGCTCGGTGTGCTTTTCAATCCAAGTCCATCGCGGTACCATGACGTTGGCGATGGAGTTCGCCCTCGTGCCGCAAGGCTGATGACTCCTGGTTGAAGTCGATGGTTTCGGTAACCAGGAGGTGCGGCAGTGGCTGCTCGGTTCTCCTCGGTGGCGGTCGCTCAACCTCGCCGCCGGCCGCCTGGGTTTTCTCCTGCGCCCATGAGCCACGAGCACCCCGGCCGGGCCGGCCATCGCCAACTGCGGCGGCTCGATTTCTGGCTGCCCGAAGAGGTGGTGCTCGCCGTGGCGGCCCACGGGAGGTTGGGATCATGACGTTCCGGCGCATCCTCGTCGGTTGGGACGGATCCGACCCTGCTGATCGAGCTCTACGTGTGGCGCTCGGCTACGCCCACACGGTAGGCGGAGAGGTCGAGGTCTTGGCCGTCTTCGACAAGCCGGGGACCGGCACGGCCAACGACGGAGTCACGGACGCCGAGAGACAGAACGTGCGGGAGAAATTCGCCGCTGTCTTCGGCAATGGCCCGGCTCGATTTCGGGCCATCGTCGGATCGAAGAACCCGGCCGAGACCCTCGCCAGTTTCGCCAGCGACCACGACTTCGACCTCATCGCCATCGGCCGGAACTCCTCGGGGGTGGGGGGCGACGGGGACCGGACCGTGCACGAACTCGCCCAGTTGGCAACCACGCCGCTCCTCGTCGTCGGCGCCGACTGGGTCGGAGAGCCCGAGTGATGATCGAGCATCTGTCACCGTTTCGATTGACGGCTCCTCGTGTCGGCTTCATCGGCACCTCGGAGAGACTGAACCCCCACCAGCTCGGGCGCGTGCGCTCGGTGCTCGTGGGTTTCGCCGCCACGGAGATCCACCTCGGTGGGAGGACCGAACCCGATGCGCAGATTCTCCGACTCGCCGACGAACTGGGGCTTTGGCGCTTCGCCCATCCCGACACCGAGGACCTGTCCGCTTCGATCCTGGACACCGACGGGAGCTACCGCGCTGCCTCACACGAAAAGAGCCAAGCTGGGATCATCGAGGTCTCTCAGGCCTTGATCTTCGCTCCGGGCGCCACGGAGAAACCCGAGAGCGGCTCGACGTGGGCGGTCGTCCACCTGGCGGAGGCGCAAGAAAAACCGGTGGTGGTGGTTGATGTCCACGGAGGAGTGATCCGTGCCAGCTCCGTCGTGTTCGGAAAGGCCATGGCCCGTCTACGGCCGTGGTAGGTCCGTACAGGCAGCTACCCACAGTCGGGGGGACCAGGAGGCACAGTCCGTGCCATGGCGGCGCCGTCATGGCACGGACTGCCTGGGTGGCCGGTAGAGGGGGCGCTCGGCGCCACCGCTCAGGTCCTAAATTTCGGCAGGGAGTCCGTAAGGCAGTGCCTCGGCGTCGGCGATCTCGAGCAGACGGTTGTACTTGGCCACCCGCTCCCCGCGGGCGGGAGCCCCGCTCTTGAGTTGTCCGCAACCGATCCCCACGGCCAGGTCGGCGATGAAGTCGTCCTCGGTATCCCCCGAACGATGCGACACCATCTGTCGGTACCCGGCGCCGTGGCAGACGCCGACGGCGTCCCAAGTCTCGGAGACGGTGCCGATCTGGTTGACCTTGATCAGGGCGGCGTTGGCGATGCCCCGGCCGACGGCCTTCTTGATGACCCTTGGGTCCGTCACGAAGATGTCGTCCCCGACGAGTTGCAGCCGGTCTCCGAGACGATCCGTGAGCGTCCTCCAACCACCGTCGTCGCCTTCGGCCAAGCCGTCCTCGAGGCTCCACACCGGGAAGTCCGACGCCATCTGGGCGTAGCGCTCGACCATCTCGCCACTGGTCAGACGCTCGCCGTCGACCTCGTAGCGGCCCTCGGCGAAGAAGCCGTTGGCCGCCGGGTCCAGCGCCAGTGACACACCCTCCGGTCCGGGCACGTACCCGGCATCGGCGATGGCACCGACCAGGAGCTCGAGGACCGCCTCGGGGCGCGCCATCTCGGGAGCGAACCCGCCTTCGTCCCCCAGCCCAGTGTTGTGGTGGGCCTGCGTCAGTCGACGGCGCAGCGCCCCGTAGACCTCGGCACCGGCCCGCACGGCTGCGGGCAAGTCCGGGGCGCCCAACGGCGCCAACATGAACTCCTGAAAGGCCAGCCCGTTGGCAGCGTGGGCCCCGCCGTTCACGACGTTGAAGTGCGGCACGGGCAGACGAGGCGCCGCCCACGTCGGCTTGAGGACGCGCCACAGTTCGATCCTCCGAGCGACGGCGAACAGCCGAGCCACCGCCATCGACACGCCCACCACGGCGTTGGCGCCCAACCTGGCCTTGCCCTCGGTGCCATCGAGGTCGATGAGCCGGTGGTCCACCTTGCGGAAGTCGGAGAAGTCCTGACCTCGCAGGGCGTCGGCGATCTCTCCGTTCACGTGGTCGACGGCCTTGTGGACGCCGTATCCCCCGAATCGTCCGGCGTCGCCGTCTCTGAGCTCGACGGCCTCCCCGGACCCCGTCGAGGCCCCCGACGGAACCCGGGCGCAGGCCACCGATCCGTCGGTGGCGCCTACCGTCACCGAAAGCGTGGGGCGACCCCTGGAGTCGAGGATCTCCACCGCATGGACCGTCGCGATCGTCAACTGCTCCACTGCCCGCCTCCCTCCGACTCTGTTCGCCCTCAGGACCGGCCCGTTGTCTCGCCGCCTATCCGCTGGGCCTCGGTGCCCAGTTCGACCAGAGCAACACGGGCGGCGCGCAGCGCGCTCTGTTCGGCCATGGTCTTGCCGAGGATGGTCTCAGCGCTCATCGCCGCTTCGAGGATCCCCTGCTCGGCACGCTCGACCTCGCT
>JASHZK010000061.1 GCA_030042575.1 Acidimicrobiales bacterium | reverse complement strand
CGTGCCGGTGGTGACCCGGTCCCAGAATTCCTTGACCGAGAGCTGTTCCCGGTCGACGAGCTCCTCGTCGCCGAAGCGGATGGTGAGCGGCACCACCCGTACACCACGATCCTCGGCCATTTGGGACGACAGGTCGCAGGCGCTGTCGGTTACCACTTTGACGCCGGGCATCGGGCCTCCTCGCTGGCCGCTCGCCTCTCGTCCCACGGCGTTGGCGGGCCTCTAGGCGAGTCTGCCACGCTCGGCGTCGACGGCGGTTCCCGGTGGCCGGGTCGGTCCCAGGCGAGGGCGCAGGGGCACACGGCCGGCCGGGGCCATGCGCGCCGGGGGAGGCGGAGGTCCCGGGGGGCGGCGGCGCCCGGAGAAGCCGGTCATGACGGCGGCCACCACGACGAAGCAGGCGGCGCCGGCGCCGAGGCCCAGGAGGAGTCGGACCACGAGCATCGGCGCCGTCTCGGATCCGCTCACGCTGCTGCCCAGCGCCGTCCCGGCGATCAGTGCCACGGAGGCGACGCACACTCGCCCCAGCGGGCGCCACAGCCGTTGCCGGTCGAGGCCGCCGAGGCGACGACGGACGTGCCACAACCCCGTTGCCGCGGCCATGGTGTAGGCGATCGAGATCGACAGCATGATGCCGCGCACCCCGAGTGGTTTGACGAGGGCCACGGCACCGACGATGTTGACGGCGTTCTCGAGGGCATAGAGCCAGAACGCCGAGCGCAGGTCCTGAGTCGACTGCAGGACCCGCACGACGTAGAGAAACGCGCAGAAACCCGGTAGTCCCAGTCCCAACATGGCCAGGGCCACAGCGGTGGTCGAAGTGGCGCCGGGATGGCCGATGAGGGTCCCCAACAGCTCGAGCAGCGGCCGGGCCAGCACCACCATGATCACGGCTGAGGGGACGATGACGGCGAGCATGGCCCGCAACCCCACGTCCATGCGCCGCTGGAAGCGCTCGAGGCTGCCGGTGGTGAAGTGGGCGGCCAGTTCGGGACCCACCGCGCTCATGATCGACACCGCCACCACTCCGTAGGGCACCTGGAAGAACGTGTAGGCGTAGGTATAGGCGGTCACCGCTCCGGTGCCCACGTGGACGGACAGGGCCAGCACGACCAACAGGGCCAGCTGGTTGGCCACCACCAGCCCGAGGGTCCACCCCGACAGGCCCATCACCCTTCGGACGGCAGGGTGACGGAGTTGGGGACGCCAGCGCAGCGCCAGGCCGGCTCGGCGCAGGCTGGGCAAGAGAGCGGCCAGCTGCGCCACCACTCCGGCTGTCGTCCCCAGTCCCAGCACGAGCAGCTGGCTTCGGTGTTGGTAGACGCCGGCCAGACTCGGTTGGCGAACCCACAGGCCGAAGGCCACCAGAACGACGATCAGCACGACGTTGTTGACGATGGGCACGAACATGGGCGCGGCGAAGCGCCGCCGGGCATTGAGCAGGGCGGTGCCCACGCTGATGCAGCCGTAGCAGGCGAACTGCGGCACGAACAGCACGAGCAGGTAGGTGGCCACCGTGCGCTCCTGGCCGGCGGCGGCCGAGCTGAAAGCGGTGACTGCGTCGATGATGAAGGGTGTCGCCACCAAGAAGGCCGCCGAGGCCACGGCCATCACCAGCACCGCCACGGTGGTCACCGCCGAGATGGCCTCCCAGGCCTCGTCCTCGGCCGAGCCGGCCAACTGGCCTACGAACACGGGCACGAAAGTGGCGGAGACGATACCGCCCAGCACCACGTCGTGAACGACGTTGGGCATGGTGTTGGCCAGGTTGTAGGCGTCGGCCAGTGCCCGGAAGTGCACGGCGTAGACGAGGGCCACCAGGCGCAGCAGCCCGGTGACCCGCGACAGGGTGGTGCCCACCGCCATGGTGGTGCTGTTGCGGGCAAGGCCGCTGCGACGGTTCACGACTGGTCGTCCGCGAGCGCCCGGCGCCGCACGTGGGCGCCGCGCGCCGCCGGGCGGCGCCGCCACACGGTGCGCCCCCACCACAGGACCAGGACGGCCAGGGCGGCGGCCGACAGGCCCACGGCCACCAGCGAGGTGGACAGCGAGCTCACCGTGACGTCGGTCTGGGCCAGCACCAGTCCGCCCGACGGGCTGGTCAGGGTGATGGTGAGGCGGAAGTCCCCGCTGGCCCGGGCCCGCATGGAGACATAGACGGGGTTGGTGGAGTGGGTGATGCGGGCCAGGCAGGAGAAGGTGGAGCCGACGACCGAGCTCCGCACCGACACCGCCCGGCACGCAGCCCCCGGTGCTTGTGTCGAGGCGGGCGGGAACACGATCTTGTCGCCCGTCACGTGCAGGGTTCCGGTGACGACGTAGCCGGAGGACTTGACCAAGGTGATGGGCACCTTGGCGGCGCTGGAGGTGAGCTTGATGGTCCCGGCCCGGATGGAGACGGACGAGAGCTGGGCGTGGAGGGCCGACGAGAAGGCCGACAGCGCCCGGTGCCGGGCGCCGGCGTGCAGCGAGTCGTTCTCCGACACGAGCAACTGGTCGTCGAGAGCGTTCACCAGCGCGGTGGCCGCGGTGCCGACCGCAGAGGTGAAGGCCGCCAGCTCGGTGCGGTCGGCCTTGATCTGGTGGACCGGCAGGGCGGGCGTGCCGGCGGGGGGAGCCAGCCGGTAGGTGGTGGCGGCGGCGGGAGGGACCTGGGCGAAGAGGTCGTCCAAGGTGACGGGGCTTATGAGCGGATCCGACGACAGGGCGTCGAGGACGGTGTCGAGGAAGACCGGGTCGGAGGTGGCGCTCGGCTCCAGGGCGACCACCCCGCGGGCGACGGGGTCGTTGGGCTGCTCGTAGTAGACGAGGGCCAGGTCGGCCAGGAACCGATAGGCCGCTGCCACCGCGCCGGAGCCGGTTCCGGCGGCCAGGTCGCTGCTCAGCTCGGTGTCGGCCTCCACGCCCTCCACGCCCCGTCCGCGACCACCCGACAGGGAGAAGGGGGCGGTGACGGTGAGGAAGGGGGTGGTGCTCTGGATCACGTCGTCGGCCGGAACCACCAGCTGGCTGAAGCCCAGCGAGGACAGCTCGCCCACCGTGCCGTTGTCGAGGGCACCGGTCGACACCCAGGTGGAGGAGCCGGCGTGCAGCGACGAGAGCACCTCGTCGGCCCGTTTCACCTGGGCGCCCAGCTCGCCGGCCAACCCGGCCGAGACCAGGGCGCTGGCGTCGACGGGCACGAAGGCGTCGGCCAGGGTCTGGCGCCCGGCCGAGAGTCCCAAGGACTGCAGCGAGCCGAGCAGGCTGTGGGCCTGCGACTGGTCCGAGGCGGCCAGGGCGACCATGTCGGCCGGCTCGGGGATCAAGGTGAGTGGCACCGTGCCGTGGGCAGACAGGGCTCCGACCACGTCGGCCAGCTGCGCCAGCTTGTCGGCGGGGAGGGCGGGAGACGAGACACCGCCCACGGTGGAAGAGGCCGGCAGCGAGAGCCTGAGCAGCCAGGCCAGCCGGACCTTCTCGGTGCCGGGCGGGGGCTTGACGTAGACGAGATAGGTGAACAGAGAGCTGACGGCCGAGCTCGTGGCCGAGGACAGCTGCAGGCGCACCGGGTACACGCCCCCGCAGCTGTCGAGGGGGCACTCCAGGTTGACGGGCAGGGTCCCGGTCCCGCCGGCCGGGGCGTCGCCGCTGGTGACGGGGATGGTGAGGTCGACCCCGCCCTGCGGATTGGCGGCCAGCTCGTCGGCGGGCACGGTGGTCGAGGCCAGCACGGCGCCCACCGGGGTGCCGCCGGCCGTCTCGGCGAAGGCCGAGCGGGAGGTGAGGTGTTCGTAGACGGTCACGGTCAGGCTGAGTGACGAAGCCGGGGCGTCACCGAGCGCCAGGCGGATCTGCATGGTCTGCCCCGGACCCACCCACGGGCTCTGCGAGAGCAGGGTCAGCGTCGGCCCGTCTGCTCCGGCCGTGAGCTGGGGGGCGGAGGCGGAGGGAGCGGCCGTCGCCGGCGGGACGGCGGGCGCCGTGGCGGCTCGGGCCGGGGTGGGGACGGACCCCCATGCCAGTCCTGCGCCCAGCACCGTGCCGAGCGCGAGAAGGAACCGG
>JASHZK010000060.1 GCA_030042575.1 Acidimicrobiales bacterium | reverse complement strand
TGAGACGCGTGGCCACGAGACACGGCCGCGCCCTCGAGCTGTCGGCCAAGGAATTCGGAGTGCTCGAGGCGCTCATGCGCGCCGGTCAGCGTCCCCTGAGCGCGGAGGACCTGCTGGAAGAGGTGTGGGACGAGCACACCGACCCCTTTACCAACACCGTCCTGGTCACCATCAGCCGGCTGCGCCGAAAGCTCGGGAATCCGCGAGCAATCGAGACCATCGCCAACGTCGGTTACCGGGTCACCGAGCACGCCGGAGATCCTTGAACGAGGCATCGACCCGCCGGGGCCGGTGCACCACCCGTTCTGCAGGCAATCGCTCAATTCTTCCACAATGCCGGGCGCACTGTTTCCCCGACCCTCAAGGCGTGCGCCCGCAGGCGTCGAAGGAACCACTATGACGCCCACGTCCCGAGCCCAAGCACCAAGCCCACGAGACCGCTGGATCGCCGTCGGCCACTCCAAAGCGGCTGACGCCACCAAGGCGGGCCTCGAGGCCGCTGACCAGGCGCTCACCCACCACGATGCCAAACTTCTGGTCGTCTTCAGTGCTGAGTCGTACGAATCGCACGCCCTGCTGGCCGGCATCGCATCACGGGCGTCGGACGTGCCCTTGATCGGATGCTCCACGGCGGGCGAGATCGCCACCTCGGGACCCGATGATGCCGGCGTGGTCGTCGTGGCGCTCGGTGGTGAGGGCTTCTCGGTGGCCACGGCGGCAGAAAGTGCGTCCATCGGGCTGCGCCAGGCTGGCGCCGCCGTGGCCGCGTGCGCCAAAGAGGTGCGGGACCGCCAGCACCGGATCCTGCTCCTGCTCACAGACGGGCTGGCGGGCGACCAACAGGAAGTCGTCCGTGGAGCCCACAGCGTGGTCGGTGCCGAGACCCCGCTGGTGGGCGGATGCGCGGGCGACGATCTCAAGATGCAATTCACCCGGCAGTTCCACGGCAGCGCCGTCATGACCAACGCCGTGGTGGCTGCCGCCATTGGCTCCGAAGCACCTCTCGGCGTCGGAGTACGCCATGGTTGGCGGCGGGTGGGGTCTCCCATGCTCGTGAGCGAAAGCGATGCCAATCGGGTTGTCACCCTGGACGACGAGCCGGCTCTCGACGTCTATCTCCACCGCCTCGAGGCACCCAGGGAGGCAGCCAGTGATCCGGCGGCCTTCACCCGGTTCGCCCTGACCCACCCGCTGGGGTTGCAACGGAGGAGCGGGGAAGAGGTCCGTTTCGTGGCTGGCGCCAACTTCGAGGATCGGTCCCTCACCTGTGTGGCTCACGTGCCTCAGGGTGGCCTCACGTGGTTCATGGAAGGCGACAACGAGTCCGTGCTCGATGCCACCGATGGGGCTTGTGCCGAAGCCGTGGCGCAACTGCAGGGAGCTGATCCGCTCGGCTTCCTGGCTTTCGACTGCATCGCTCGCCGAGGCGTGCTCGGTGATCGGGGCATCGAGGAGGAGGTGACGCGCATCGCCGGGCACGCAGGTGGCGCGCCGGTGGCCGGCTTCTACACCTACGGCGAGATCGCCCGCACCCGGGGGACTGGGGGGTTCCACAACCAAACCCTCGTGGTGCTGGCAATGGCGTGATGTGATGGACAGCACTTCGACCTGGTCGGCCCAGCAGCTGGCGGAATTCCTTGCTGCCGTCTCCGGCCAGAGCGAGGAAGCGTCCGCTCTGCGGGGGGCAGTGGAGCGGGCGAGCGAGGCATTCGAGGCCGAGGCCGCGGCCATCGTCTTCGACGGGGCGGTGGTGGCCAGTGTGGGCTTCCCGGCTGACACGACGCCCACAGAGGCGCTCCTGGCCGCCGTCTCCTGTCCCGAAGGCGGGCTCGAGGTTCCGGGAATCGGGTCTTGCCGGGTGGTGACTGCGTCCTTGGACATGCAGGGCCGGGACGCCGTGTTGATGTTGGCGCGATCAGGCAATGACTTCAGCCGCGAAGAAGTGAGCCTCTTGCGGTCCATGAACAGGGTCCTCTCGCTGACGCTGAGCAACCTGCGCGTCTACGCCTCCCTGCGTGAGCGCCAGGCGCTATTGGAGAAGCTCTCGTCGATCGAAGGTCTCATCGCCATGCGTGCCCCCTTGGAGGAGGTCTTCGATGCCATCACCTCCGGTGTCACCGCCATCCTGGGCGACGGTATCGCCAGTCTCTACTTCCTCGACCCGGGTGACCCCTCGAGGCTGAGCCCCACGTCGACCATGCCCCCCTCGATCCCGGCGGACAGCGCTCGGGTCCCCGTCGGTCAGGGAGCCGGGGGCCAGGCGGTGGCCAACGACGAGCTGGTCGTGATCGAGGAGTACGCCCACCGGCCCCATGCCCCGGAGATGGCCACCGTCTCGGCGGTGCACGCCACGATGGCCGCTCCCGTGCACGAGGGCGGCAAAGTCATCGGAGCCCTGGTGGCCGCCTCCCACACCCCGCAGCGCCGGTACACCCAGGCCGAGCAGGAGATGTTGCAGTCATTGGCAGACCACACCGGGCTGGCCGTGGCCGACGCCCGAACCGTCAAAGCCCTCCAAGAGGCCGTCGACGACGCCCTCCACAAGGCCCTGCACGATCCGCTGACGGGATTGTCGAATCGTGCCCGATTCATCGACCGTCTGGAGCACGCCATGACGGTCCGCCGCCCTCCGGGCGTCGAGATCGCCGTGCTCTACATCGACGTCGACGACTTCAAGTTGGTGAACGACAGATTCGGACACGTCATCGGCGATCGCCTTCTCGTCGAGGTGGCTGAGCGTCTGGTGGAGGCGGTGAGAGCCGGGGACACGGTGGCCCGTCTGGGTGGCGACGAGTTCGCCATCCTCTACGAGAACGCCGAGGGCATCGCCCACGCCGAGCGGGGGGCTGGGCGGATCCTCGAGGTCTTCAGGAATCCGTTTCTCCTCGGGCATCGCGAGGTCCCTGCCAGTGCCAGCATCGGCATCGCCCTGGCCGGACCGTTGGGGACCACGCCCGACGAGGTGCTTCGTAACGCCGACGTGGCCATGTACCGGGCGAAGAGCGCGGGCAAAGCCCGCGTCGTCGTTTTCGAGCCCGGGATGTATGAGAGCCTGGTCGAACGCATCGAACTCAAGGCTGAACTGCGTCAGGCCCTCGACCGCCACGAGATCGAGGCGCACTTCCAGCCCATCGTCGATTTGGCCAGCGAACGGGTGATCGGGGTGGAGGCGCTGGCCCGCTGGTGGCATCCCCGACGCGGGTTCGTGCCCCCGGACGTCTTCATCCCCCTGGCTGAAGAATCGGGTGACATCGTCGGTCTGGGAAAGCAGGTCCTCAACCAGGCATGCGCCTGGGCCGGGAACTGGCACAAACGTCATCCCGATGATCCCCCGTTGTCGGTGAGTGTGAACGTTTCGGCCCGTCAGCTGCAAGACGCCGGGTTCCCCACCGATGTCGCTCAGGCGCTCATGGCCAGTCAGCTCGCCCCTGCCTCCCTCGTCCTGGAGATCACGGAGAGCGTGCTCATGCAGGACATCGAGGGGTCACTGGGTCGCTTGAACGAACTGAAAGACATCGGCGTCCGCCTGGCTCTGGACGACTTCGGAACGGGCTACTCCTCGTTGAGCTACCTTCGTCGCTTCCCTGTCGACATTCTCAAAATCGACAGGTCTTTCGTCAGCGCCCTCAACGCCGGTGAAGAGGTACCTCTGATCATCGAGGCGATCATCGCGCTGGGCGACGTACTCGGGCTCGAGAGCGTGGCCGAGGGAGTCGAAGAACGCAGAGAGCTCGCCGCTCTTCGTTCCATTGGTTGCCGGTACGGCCAAGGTTTTCACTTTGCCCGGCCCATGACCGCTCGTGACCTGGACCGGCATCTCTCGACGGTAACGGCCGACGGTGGGAAGGAAGCCGTCAAGAGCCCCGAGCAAAGCAGGTAGCGGGTCGACGCCGGGCCAAGCCTGCCCAGGCGCTTGCACACCAGGTCGATGTCTCAGGCGATGCCGGTCGATACGCAGAACTCGTTGTTCTCCGGGTCTGACATCGTCACCCAGCGAGTGGGGCCGAGTTCGCGGATTCCCTCATGCAGTCGCCGGGCGCCGAGCTCCTCCAGGCGCTCGA
>JASHZK010000059.1 GCA_030042575.1 Acidimicrobiales bacterium | reverse complement strand
ACTTGGCCCGCACCCGCGGGGCCCACCGGCGGGTGGAGCTGATCCCCAACGGGGTCGACGTCAGCGCCTTCGGCTCGACGCTGCCCCGTCCGGCCGACCTGCCCCCCTCGCCGGTGGTGGTCTATGCCGGCACCCTGCACGAGGACCGCCTCGATGTCGGGCTCTGCGCGGACTTGGCCGTAGCGCTTCCCGGGGCTCGAGTCGTCTTCGTCGGTCCCGATTGCCTGTCGGCTGTCGCCAGCAGCCGGCTGCGGGGGTTGGCCAACGTGGAGCTGCTGGGAGCCCGTCCCCACGAGGCGATGCCCGCCTACCTCCAGCACGCCGATGTGCTCGTGGTGCCCCACCGGGTGACGCCGTTCACCGAGAGCCTGGACCCCATCAAGGCCTACGAGTACCTGGCTGCCCGCCGGCCCGTGGTGGCCACGCCGGTGGCCGGCTTCCGGGGACTGCCGGACCCGGTGGCCGTCGTCGAGCCGGGGGCCTTCGCCCAGGCCGTGGGCACGGCCTTGCGCCGGCCCCCCGCCACCTCCCCGGGGCCGTGGCCCCCGCCCCAGCTGGCCCGGGCGTCGTGGCAGGAGCGAGCCCGGTCCTTCGCCCAGGTGCTGGCCCGGGTGCTCGCTTCGCCGTGAGCGTCGTGGCTCGGGACCTGCCTCGAGGTGAGGCCTTGCGAATCGCCGTCTTCGCCTCGTCGTTCCACCCCCATCTGGGAGGTGTCGAGGAGCTCGTCTCCCAGCTCGCCCGTCGTCTGCAGGGGCGCGGCGTGCCCACGATCGTGGTCACCAACCGTTGGCCGCGACAGCTGCCCGAACGCGAGGTGGTCGAGGGCACAGAGGTGATCCGCGTCCCCATGCGGACGCCGGACTCCGGTCCCAAGTCCCGGCTGAGCTATCTCCTCACCACCCGGGCCATCGAGAGCCGCCTGGAGCGGCTCATGGCCGAGGAGCAGATCACCTTGATCCACGTACACTGCGTCGGCCCCAACGGGCTCTACGCCATGCGGGTATCCGAGCGCACGGGAATTCCTCTGGTCGTGACCGCCCATGGCGAGATCACCATGGACGCCTCCAGGCTCTACGAGCGCTCGGCCTTCGCCAACCGGTACCTGCGCCGGATCTGCGGCAGGGCCCGATTGGTGACGGCCGTGTCCGAGAAGACCGCCTCCGACCTTCGGCAACGGATCGGCCACCGCCCGGCAGGGTTGCGGGTCATCCACACCGGGGCCGACGTCTCGGAATTCTCCACCGCCACCCCCCGTCCCCGGGATCGCCGATACATATCCGCCGCCGGCCGACTCGTTCCCCAGAAGGGATTCGACGTGCTCATCCGTTCCTATGCGCTGGCCCGGTTGCCGGAACTGGATCTGCTCATCGCCGGAGAGGGTCCCGAGCGCCAGCGTCTCGCCGGCCTCGTCGCCGAGCTCGGCCTGGTCGGGCGCGTGCAGCTGCTGGGTCGCCTGAGCCACCACGAGATCGCCGAGCTCCACGCCGGCGCCGACTTCTTCGTTCTGTCCTCGGTGGCCGAGGAGGGCTTTCCCCTGGTGTGCGTGGAAGCCCTGGCCTCGGGGCTTCCCCTTGTCGCCACCCGGTCCGGTGGGGTCGAGGAACTGGTGGAGGACGGGGTGCAGGGTCTGCTCGTCGACATGGGCGACCCACAGGGATTGAGCCATGCCTTGCGACGGCTGGGCACGGACGGCGCCCTGCGTGCCGAGATGGCCGTCGAGGCCCGGGAACGGGCCGAGCAGTTCGACTGGGACGTGATCACCCGGCAGTACCTGGAGCTCTACCGCGAGGTCGTGGCGTCGTGAAGATCGCCATGGTCTCCATGTACCTGCCCAGCGGGAGCAAGATCGGGTCGGGCTACCAAGCTCATCGGATCGCCAACCGGCTGGTCGAGCAGGGGCACGAGGTGGACATGTTCTCGCCCTGTCCTCAGCCGGCCGACGCCCGGTACCGGGTCGTCCACGTGGACGACGGGAACCGGTGGCGGACGCTGCGCTTCGCCCAGGCCCTGCGCGCCCTCGACTTTCGAGACTACGACGTGCTCCATGCCCATGGTGACGACTACCTCCTCTTCGGCAAGAGGCACCCCGTCCACGTCCGGACCATGCACGGGAGCTGCTTCGCCGAGGCCATCCACATCCATGGCACCAAGGAAAGGCTGAGGATGTTGGTCCTCGGTGTGTCGGAAGTGGTGTCGACCGTGGTGGCGGACCGGACCGTCCCCGTGTCGCAGGCCACCAAGCACTGGTATCCATGGATCGGTCCGGTGATCCCCAACGGAGTCGACCTCCACCACTACCGGCCCGGGCCCGAGAGATCGGCGGTGCCCAGCATTCTCTTCGTGGGGACCGTCGGTCGCCGCAAGCGAGGCGAGCTGCTGGTCCAGGCCTTCGTCGAGCAGATACGGCCTCGGGTCCCGGGAGCCGAACTGTGGATGGTGTGCGAGAAGGGCCCGAGCCATCCGGGCATCGAGATCCTGGGGCGGCTCTCTGAAGCAGAGCTCATCGAGCGCTATCAGCGTGCTTGGCTGTTCTGCCTGCCGAGCAGCTACGAAGGCTTCGGTGTGCCCTATGCCGAGGCCATGGCCTGTGGCACGCCGGTCGTCGCCACTTCGAACCCCGGAGCAGCCGAAGTGCTGGCGGCGGGGGAGTTCGGACTGATCGTCGGCCCCGACGCCATCGGTTCGACGATCATCGGCCTCCTCCAGGACCCGGAGGCCCGCAGGCGCTGGGGGGAGCGAGGCCTCGAGCGGTCACGGCGATACTCCCTCGACGCGGTGGTGGACGCCTACCTGCACCTGTACACGTCGTTGGCCGGTTAGCGCTGGCAGTCGATCCTGGCGACCGGGCCGTGGTGCCGGCAACGTCGCAGGGCACTGCAGCTAGGTCCGGTGGGTGGCAGGTGTTCGCCCGA
>JASHZK010000058.1 GCA_030042575.1 Acidimicrobiales bacterium | reverse complement strand
CCCCATCGCAACCGACGAAGCCGCCCGGTGCGGGGGAAGGCGGCCGTCGTCCGCTTGCGCCCGGCCCAGCGCGCGGCGCGACGCCGGGCCTTCGACGCCCTGCGGGAGATGAGAAGGGGCGGCCTCTCGCTCACCGCCGCGGCCCGCCGGGCCCATACCTCCCCGGCCACGGTGCGCAGCTATACCGGCGACGCCCTGGCCCAGGTGCAGCGCCGTTACCGGGTGCGGGGGGCCGACCGCCTTTACGAGCGCATGGCCGTCTTGAGCGTGGACGGGCTCCGAGACGTCGACGTCTTCGGCTCACGCACACGGTCGCTCGTGGGCGAGCACTGGAACGCCGTGCAGCACTTCGGGCGCACCGGCGACGTGGAAGTGTTGCGGCGCTTCGCCGCCAAGCGCGCCGGTGGGGTGGAGCTGGCCAGCGACCCCGACGCCATCGAGGAGTACCTTCGCCGGCGCGAGATCGACCTCGACGACATCTACGTGACCTGAACGAAGAAAGGGCGGCAATGACCATGACGGCGGAACCAGACCCCATCGGCAACGACGCACGCAACGCCCGGCGGGTGCGCAAGCTCCCCGCCGGCGCGGCATGCGCCCTGTGCGGGACGACAGAGAGCACCGCCCTGGAGAAAGTCGACCGTCGCAAGGTCCCCCACCTCCTCGAAGCCCACCACGCCGGAGGCCATCACAATGACGAAGCCCTCGTCGTGGTGCTGTGTCGCAACTGCCACGCCCGGGCCACGGCCGCCCAGTGGGACGCCGGGGCGCTGGCCAAGGGCAAGCCCCCCACGGCGCTGCACCAGCTGGCCCAGCTCTTGCGCTCGCTGGCGAGCTTCTTCGCGCTCCTGGCCCACTGCCTCTTCTCCTGGGCCGAGTGGATGGCGGTGGCCATCGCCTGCCTGGACGCCTCGTTCCCGGGATGGGGGCAGCTCCTCCCGGAGGGGCCTTGAGCCATGGAGCCGACGGAGCCGATTGCCATCGCCCACCGGGTGTGGGCCGAGCGCCTGGAGGGCGGCGCGGAGATCGAGCCGGCCACGCGGCCCCCCGGTGCCGTGCGGGGGCCCACCTCCGTGCTCATCTTCGACACCGAGACCACCACCGACGCGACCCAGGCCCTCGTCTTCGGCTCCTACCGCTACTACCGCATCACCCCGGGGGGCCTCTCGTGTCTCGAAGAGGGCCTCTTCTACGCCGACGACCTGAAAGAGTCCGACCCCGAGGCCTTCGCCACCCTGGCCCGCTATGTGAGAGACCACCGCCCCGCCACCGACCCGGGGGGCGTGCCCACCATCAGGCTCAGACCCCGGGCCGAGTTCGTGGAGAAGGTCTTTCACCGCGCCGCCTACGAAGCCCGGGCCCGGGTGGTCGGGTTCAACCTGCCCTTCGACCTGTCGCGCCTGGCCTTGGGCGTGGCCGAGGCGAGGGGGCGCGGCCGCGGCGGCTTCGACCTGATCCTGTTCCCGGGCAAGGCAGGCACGAGCTACACCGAACGTCGCCACCGGCCCCGCATCGCCATCCGGCACCTCAACGCCACCGCGGCCTTCATCTCCTTCACCGCCCCCCTGCGCCAGGGAAGAGATCCCAACCAGATCCCCGAGGACTCCCTAGACGGCGAGGTCGACCCCCACTACCAGTGGCGGGGGCGCTTCGTGGACCTGCGGACCCTGGCCCACGCCCTGAGCGGCGAGCGCCACAGCCTGGAGTCGGCCTGCCGGGCCTTCGGGTGTCCCTACGCCAAGGCCGAGGTGGTCCACGGCACCGTCACCGAGGCCTACGTCTCCTACTGCCGAGAAGACGTGGCCGCCACCACCGCCCTCTATGAGGCGGCCATGGCCGAGCTGGGGCGCCACCCCGTGGCCCTCAAACCCGAGCGGGCCTACTCGCCGGCATCAGTGTCCAAGGCCTATCTCAGGTCCATGGGCATCGCCCCTGTCTTGGAACGCCAGGCCGACTTCCCCCGGGAGGTCTTGGGCTACGCCTCCTGCGCCTTCTACGGCGGGCGCTCCGAGTGCCACATCCGAGGCGTCGCCGTGCCGGTGGTGCTCCTCGACTTCCGCTCCATGTACCCGGCCGTGCACGCCCTCATGGGCCTGGGACGGCTGCTGTGCGCCCGGCGCATCGAGCCGGTGGACATCACCGACGAGGTGCGCCGCCTCCTGGCCGAGGTCACCGTAGAGGGCTGCTTCGACCCCGCCTTCTGGAAGCGTCTCGTGGGCTTCGTGCGCATCGCCCCGGAGGGCGACGTCCTTCCCGTGCGGGCCGCCTACGACGGAAAGACCTTCGGCACGGGACTGAACCCGCTCACCTGCGCCGAGCCCCTGTGGTATGCGCTCGCCGACGTGGTGGCCTCCACGCTCCTCACCGGGAAGCCCCCCGAGGTGCTCGAAGCCGTCGGGCTCAAGACGACCGGCAGGCTCCGAAGCCTGCGGCCGGTGGCGCTTCGGGGTGAGGTCGTGATCGATCCACGAGCGGGCGACCCGTTCCTGGCCATGGCCGAGCAGCGCCAGCGCCTGCGGAGTAAGGCTGGCGGCGAGCCCTCGTGGACCGAGCGCTCGCTCAAGCTCATGGCCAACGCCTCTGCCTATGGCATCGCCGCCGAGTTCAACGCTCAGCTGCTCCCCAGAGGTGTCCGGGAGAGGGTGGACGTCCACAGCCGCCACCCCCAGCCCTTCTCGGACCGGGTCTCCGCCCCCGAGGACCCGGGCAGCTACTGCTTTCCCCCGCTGGCCTCCTCGGTGACCGCAGGGGCCCGCCTGGCTCTCGCCCTCCTCGAACGCTTGGTGACCGACGCCGGGGGCACCTGGGCCTTCTGCGACACCGACTCCATGGCCGTCGTGGCCAGCGCCTCGGGCGGCCTCGTCGCCTGCCCCGGCGGTCACGAGCGGACCGGGGACGGGTCCGAGGCCATCCGCGCCCTCTCGGCGTCGGAGGTGGCGGGCATCTGTGAGCGGTTTCGGGCCCTCAGCCCCTACGGCGCGGTGGTGCCCGACTTCCTGCGCCGCCAAGCAGAGGCGACCTGCCTGGCGATCTCGGCCAAGCGCTACGCCCTCTACGAGCGCCTCGGGGCCGGGGAGATCAGTTTCGTGGTGCCCCCCTCCCGCCACGGCCTCGGGCACCTTCTCAACCCCACCGACCCGAACACCCCCGACACGGCCTGGATCGATGCCCTGTGGCGCCAGATCGTGGCCCAGGCCCACGGCCAGGTGGCTGCGATCCCGGAGTGGCTGGCCCGCCCGACCATGACCCGCACCACCATCAGCTCCCCGGCCGTCCTAC
>JASHZK010000057.1 GCA_030042575.1 Acidimicrobiales bacterium | reverse complement strand
GTACCCGCAGTTCGTCCCGATAGCCGGCGTCGATGAGCCCCGGCGTGTTGAGACAGGTGACGCCGTGCCGGAGGGCCAGGCCGCTTCGAGGCTGGACGAAGCCGGCGAAACCCTCGGGAATGGTCAGGGCCACGCCGGTGGGCACCAGCGCTCGCCCACCCCCCGGGGACAAGGCGACCTCGACGCGGGCGTAGAGGTCGGCGCCGGCGTCACCGTGATGGGCGTAGGAGGGCACGGGCAGGTCCGGATCCAGGCGGATCAGGGGCACCTCGAGCACCAGCTGACCCTACCCGGTTGCCCACACCACGGCCGGGCGACCTGGACTCTCGTCGGCACTCATAGGCAGCTTCCCGACGGCCACCGGTAGCATCCGGCGCGTGCTCGTGTGGATGGACCTGGAGATGACCGGTCTCGACCCTGCTCGCCATACCATCGTCGAGATCGCCACCCTGGTGACCGACGACGAGCTCGGCCTGGTGGCCGAGGGGCCCGACGTGGTGGTCCACGCCGAGGCCGCTCAGTTGGAGTCCATGGACGAGGTGGTCCGCACCATGCACCGGGAATCGGGGCTGCTGAAGGCCATGGAGGCGTCGACGGTCTCCTTGGCCGAGGCCGGGCGACAGACCCTGGAGTTCATCAAGGCGCACGTTCCCGAGCGCCGGACGGTCCCGCTCTGTGGCAATTCGATCGGCACCGACCGACGGTTCCTGGCCGTGCAGCTTCCCGAGGTCGAGCAGTGGCTGCACTACCGCAGCATCGACGTCTCCACCTTGAAGGAGCTGGCCCGGCGCTGGTACCCCGAAGCCCTGGCCGGCGCCCCCTCCAAGCACGGATCGCACCGGGCCATGGACGACGTCAAGGAGTCGGTGGCCGAGCTCGCCTACTACCGGCGGGCGATCTTCGCCGCGTCAGCGGCGGCTGCGGTCCCCGCCGCCGAGCAGGAACGCGGCTGAGCGGTGGAGCTACGCACCCTGGGCGGCACCGGCATGCGGGTCTCGCCCCTGTGCCTGGGCGCCATGATGTTCGGCGCCTGGGGCAATCCCGATCACGACGATTGCGTCCGCATCGTCCATACCGCGCTCGACGCCGGGGTGAATTTCATCGATACCGCCGATGTGTACTCCGCCGGGGAATCCGAAGAGATCGTGGCCAAGGCCCTGGCCGGGGGGCGCCGGTCGTCGGTGGTGCTCGCGACGAAGTTCCATGCCCCCATGGGTGCCGATCCCAACATGGCCGGGAACTCCCGGCGCTGGATCGTGCGGGCAGTGGACGACAGCCTGCGCCGGCTGCGCACCGATTGGATCGATCTGTACCAGGTGCACCGGCCCGATCCCACCTGTGACATCGACGACACCCTTGGCGCCCTCTCCGACCTGGTGCACCAGGGGAAGGTGCGGGCCATCGGCTCCTCCACCTTCCCGGCCGACCTGGTGGTCGAAGCCCAGTGGACGGCCGAGCGCCGGGGACGGGAGCGTTTCCAGTGCGAGCAGCCCCCTTACTCGATCCTGGCCCGGGCGGTCGAGCAGGCCGTGCTGCCCACCTGCCAGCGCTACCGGATGGGAGTCATCGTCTGGAGCCCGCTCAATGGCGGCTGGCTCACCGGGCGTTACCGCAGGGGCCAACCCGTCCCCTCCGACACCGGTCGGCCCAGGCGCGTCCCCGAGCGCTTCGACCCGAACCGGCCCCCCGTGGCGGCCAAGCTCGATGCCGTCGAAGCCCTGATGCCGATCGCCGCCGACGCCGGAGTACCGCTCGCCCATCTGGCGCTGGCCTTCGTCCTCCTCCACCCGGCGGTCACCTCTGCCATCCTCGGACCTCGCACCCTGGAACAGTTGGCCGTCCTGCTGGGCGCCGCCGACGTCGTCCTGGACGACACCATCATCGACCGGATCGACGCCGTGGTGGAGCCCGGACGCACCGTCGATCCGACCGACTTGGGCTGGACACCGCCGTCGTTGGCCGAGTCCTGGCGCCGCCGCCGGCCCCGGTCAGCCAGAGGAAAAGCGAGCAGCGACAACACCCAGTTCCGCCAGCTCGGGCGCTGACGGCCCCGGCGGACACCACAGCGGCGACGAGCGCAGAAGGGAACGAGGGGAGCGGCATGGCGAGCAGGATGTCCCTGGCCGAGGCAGATCAGACCCTCACCGCTCCCGGGCAGATGTTCGAGATGGAAGAGATCCCCATCCGAGGCGTCCTGACCCGGGTCTGGAAGCACGCGCCGGGCTCGTTACGCGACGTGCTCGAGATGTCGCGCGCACACGGCGACAAGAGCTATCTCGTCTACGAGGACGAGCGCATCGCCTTCGAGGAGCACTACCGCATGGTGGGGACCTTGGGCCGTACCTTGGCCGACCGCTTGGGAGTGAAGAAGGGAGACCGGGTCGCCATCGCCATGCGCAATCTGCCCGAATGGGCCATGGCCTTCTGGGCGGCGGCCACCGCCGGTGCCGTCGTCGTCCCCCTCAACGCTTGGTGGACCGCCCCTGAGCTCGAGTACGGCCTGGCCGATTCGGGCACGGCGGTGGCCTTCGTGGACCGCGAGCGGCTCAACCGCCTGCTACCCCACCTCGACGCCCTACCCGACCTGCGGACGGTGGTGGTGACCGAGGAGGACCGCTTCGCCTTCCGACCGCCGGCGAAGACGCCGGTGCCCGTGCTCTCCTTCGCCGAGCTGGTGGGTGAGCCGAAGCCCGATGCCACGCCCCCCGACGTCGTGCTCGACCCCGAGGACGACGCCACCATCTTCTACACCTCGGGCACCACGGGGAGGCCCAAGGGGGCAGTCGGCACCCAGCGCAACATGTGCACCAACCTCATGAGCCTGTTCTTCATCAACTCGCGTCAGAACCTTCGCGGGACCAGTGGCATGGGTGACGCCCCGCCGGGATCGGACCAGAGCGCCTACCTGTTGTCGGTACCGCTCTTCCACGCCACCGGCTGCCACTCCATCCTGGTGGCCAACACGGCAGCGGGCAACAAACTGGTGATGATGCACCACTGGGACCCTGAGCGGGCCCTGGAGCTCATCGAGCGCGAGCGCATCACCACCTTCGGCGGTGTTCCGGCCATGGTCATGCAGGTGATCGACTCGCCCGGCTTCGCCCAGCGCGACACCTCTTCGATCCGGGCCGTGGCCTATGGCGGAGCGCCGGCCCCGCCCGACCTGGTGCGCCGCATAAAGGCGCACTTCCCGGTGAGCGCGCCCTCCAACGGCTACGGGCTCACCGAGACATCCTCGGTCACCACCATGAACTCGGGTGACGACTACGTGCGCAAGCCCGACAGCGTCGGCCCTCCGGTCCCGGTTTGCGATGTGGCCGTGGTGCCCGAGGGCTTCGACGACGAAGAGCCGACCGACGACCT
>JASHZK010000056.1 GCA_030042575.1 Acidimicrobiales bacterium | reverse complement strand
GGTCCGTCCCCGTGAAGGTGGGGATGACGCAGAGGCCGGGGCACCGTGGCCCCGGCCTCTGCCTTGTGACTAGACGTTGTGGCTGGATCGGTCAGAGATCCAGAGGCGCCGATGGCTACAGATCGAGATCGGACCCTGACAGGTTGGCCACGATGTCCCCGTTGCCGACTGAGGTGTTGTCTGTCCAGACGCAGGCGTCGGTCTTGGTCGCAATGGTGCCATGTGTGAGCCCGGCGGTACCACCTGTGATCCTGGCGGTCTCGGCGACTTCCGAACCCTGGGCACCGGAGGCGTCGTCGGGGCAGGTGTCAGTAACCGGAGCGCTGTAGGTGAAGCTCTCGATGGTGGTCTTGCCGTTCGTCCAGTAGATGGTGGCCCCGGTGTCGGCGCTGTTCACCTTGGCCAGGCCGATGGCGGTGATCGATGAGGTACCGCCCGTCTTGGAGCAGCCGGACAGTGTCTGCAGGAGGTCGCTGCCAAAGAGCGTCGTGCACTTGGCGGTCGCATTGACCGTGGCGCTAGCGCCCAGTGTCGGCACCACCACGACCAGAGCGGTGGTCAGACCGACGACTGCCGCCAGGGCACCACCTGCGTAGATGAATCGTTTCATCCGTTTCCCTCCTAAGGGTTGTTTGGGACTGTTAAGAGCCTTTTCGGTTGTGGAAAATGCGAGAGTGGGGTTGGCGATTGCCACTTGTGTCCGGATTGCCAGTTCCACTGGTGCAGCTCGAGCCAATGCCTGCTTCGGCCAACCCCCTCGGTTCCGTGCTGCTCGGAACGGCGTCCAGTAAATGCCGGTTGACGCAGTAGCCGACAGTCTCAACTTTGATGAATCACTAAGGGTGGCAACGGCTGCGCGAACAGCGACGCAGGTTGGCGGGGATGAGGTTTGAAGGCAGGCGTCGATAGGTACGCTGACGACGTGCTTGGTCGAGCCGCTTCGTCCGGCGCGCGCCCTCCCCGGCGCATCCGTCTTTTCCGGGGTAAACGTGGCGCTCAGCGCACGATCCTGGTCGCCTCGAACGGTTCGGTGGCCGCCGGGTACGGCAGCGAGGCGGCGCAGCACGACGGGCGGCTTCCCGACCCCCGAGACGCTTCTGGCCGGCGGGCAGGCACGAGCCGGGTCATCGCTTCCACTCGCACCCTCGAGCGCGGCCGACCCCTCGACCCCAGCCGACTCCTCGGTCCCGGTGGCGATGCCGGTAGCCTCAGCCGGGAAGGGCCGGCGGGACCCGGACAGCCCGGTGGACCAGGGGAGCCCCCGAGCCGAGCTCCTCGCCGCCCGCGTTCGCCCGCCAAGCGGATCCTGCGCTGGGCCCTGGTGGGGTTGGCCGTTCTCGCCGTCCTGGTCGCCGCTGGCTACGGCTACATCCGCTACCGCTGGAGCCAGATCCAGACGGCCGCCTGCTCCTTTTGCACGGCGGCCGGAGACGGCGCCTTCAACGTGCTCGTGATCGGATCGGACTCACGGTCGGGCGACACAGGCCAAGCCGCCCAGCAGTTCGGCACCAGCCAAGAGGTGAGCGGCCAGCGCAGCGACACGATCAAGATCGTGCACGTCGACCCCGCCACCGGATCGGCCAGCATCCTCTCGATTCCGCGCGACACCTTCGTGCAGATGCCGGAGGCCCTCGACAGCCAGGGGCTGGGCGGCGATCAGAAGATCAATACCGCCTTCAACGACGGGGCCAACACCCTGGTCGAGACCATCGAGGACACTTTCGGCATCCCGATCTCGCATTTCGTGGTCGTGGACTTCGACGCCGTCATCAACACGGTTGACACGATCGGTGGGATCTATCTCGACTTTCCCTTCCCGGTGCGCGACGACGATGACGGGGTCAACAACGCGGGTCTGAACATCACCACCACAGGGTGCCAGAAACTCGACGGCGCCCAGACTCTTGCCCTCTCCCGGTCACGCTATTACCAGTACTACGACAACGGTGAGTGGATCGCCGATCCGACCTCTGATCTGGGTCGCATCGAACGCCAGAACGTCATCATAGAAGCGCTCATGTCCCGGGCTCGCTCGACCTACGACCCGTTCACGCTCAACGCCTTCTTGGGCGCGGTCGTCCACGACATCGTCGTCGACAAGGGCATGTCCTTCGGGGACATGCTGTCGCTGGTCACCCGCTACCACGCCTTCTCGCCCTCGAGCCTCGAGACCTACACCCTGCCTACGGTGCCCGAGACCTCCGCCTCGGCAGGTGACGTGGAGGTGGTGGAGCAGCCCCAGGCCGAGCAGATGCTCAACCGGTTCCTGGGCATGGCTCCTGGCGCCGTGCAAACTCCTCCGGTCGACGCCTATGGCTCGCCGGTGTACCCGCCCGCCTCTTCGGGAGGAACCTCATCCTCCGCCTCGGCGTCGTCGGGATCGGCACCATCCTCGGGTACCTCGTCCACATCGGCGTCCACCTCGGTGCCGTCTTACGACCCGACGGTCTGCAGCCTCTGACCTCGGGGACCAGAAAGGCCGCTCCCCACTGTCCGCTCGTCTAAGCGCCGGAAGGTGAGCACCACGTCGAACGGGCCGGCGCGGCCGACGCGGTAGGGAACGCCGAGGTGGTGCAGTCCCTCGAGGAAGGTCTCCTCGGGCAGCCCGTCAGGACCCCTGATGGCGGTGGTGGCACCGTATTGCGCCTCGGCCCCGGCCATTCTGTTGGGTGGTACGAAGAGCCAGGCTTGGTGTTCGGCCCCAGATGCCTGACGCTGGATGGAGGAGATGTAGAAGGTGTCGGTGCCACTCGTGGCGATGACCAGATGTCCATGGCTCAGGAAGTCGAGCTTTTCGGCCACCCAGTAGTCGGCGAAGCCCCGCCACACACCCAGTGAGCGCAGTTCGGTCACGACCGCCTCGATCGGTCCGTCGGGGTCGCTCCAGGAACGGGCGAAGTTGGTGAACGTGACGCCGGAGGTCTGGTTGAACCCCACGATGGACATGACCAGAGCGACCACCGCCAAGGGCACAGCGAGCAGCGGGGCCAGCCGGCGGCGAGCACGGTCGTTGTCGGAGGGCGACGAGCCCCCTGTGGACAGCACGGCGCCCTGCTCACAGGCGACCGCTGCCACCAAACAGACCAAGGGGGGCAGGAAGAGAGCGTATCGCCCGTCTCTCCAGTACCACGTCGCCGGCAGCACGGCGTAGAACAGCGGGAAGACCAACACAGACACACCCAAGGCGGCAAAGCGCCCCCCACGGGCCAGACACAGCACGATGGCGCCGACCCCGACCATTGCCATGACGAACACCGCACTGAGGAGCACGATGTGACTAGCCCCTCCTCCGTCGAAGAAGAGCCAGCGGCCGCTCCCACGCAGGCGCAGTCCGAGCTGCATGGGAAGGGTGAACTCGAAGAAATGGCTCAGTCGCTGGCCAAAGCCCCGGTTCAGCGGATTGTTGGCTCCTTTGAAACCCGAGGGCCGAAGGGACAGAAAGCCGTGGTGGAGATTCCACCAAAGCCAAGGCGAAGCGCCGACCACGAACGAGCTCGCCACAGTGATGAACTGGCGCGTTCCCTCGGCCATTCGACGCCGGCACTGTCGTACCGAGGCTCCCACGAGCATGAGCCCGGCGGGAACCAGGAAGTAGACGATCTCGGGCGTCGACCACAGTCCGAGGCCTGCCAACAATCCCAAGGTCCCCCAGGAGAGGAGTCCGCTACGCCCGTCCAGCATGCGCAGGACCACGAGCAGGCACCCCAGGCCGCAGTCGGTGGCGGTGCCCCGATAGGCCGTCGTGGTGCTGGATGTCAGGATGTCCGCAAATGGGGCTGCCCACATGACGGCGCCGGCCAGGGCGGCGAGCGCCGGCGACCTCACCAGGCGCCGGGCGACACGCCAGGTGAGGATGGCGGCCAGCGTCCACAACAACTCG
>JASHZK010000055.1 GCA_030042575.1 Acidimicrobiales bacterium | reverse complement strand
TCGAGGAGTGACCAAGAGGCTCGAAGCCTCCCGTGACATCGCCGCTCCGCCCGAGTCGGTCTACGCTGCCATCTCCGATGTGACCCGCATGGGCGAATGGTCCGAGGAGTGCCATGCCTGCGAGTGGCACGAGGGCTGTGACGCCCCGGTCGTCGGCGCCACCTTCGACGGGCACAATCGCCACGGCGAACACGAATGGACCACGCAGGGCAAGGTCGTCGAGGCCGACCCCGGTCGTGCCTTCGCCTTCGAGTGTTCGATGATGGACTTCCACTTCTCGACTTGGGGGTACCGCATCGAGCCGACCGATTCGGGATGTCGTGTGACGGAGTGGACCGAAGATCTGCGGCCCTCGTCCGTCATGGAGCTGAGCAAGGAGATCTCTGGCGTAGACGACCGTGCTGAGCGAAACCGCCGCACCATGATGGGCACCCTCGAACGCCTGGCCGCCGCTTTGGAGAACTGAGCGGCTATCCTTTTGTCCGTTGGATTCGGACGTTTCTCGTCACCCGGCTGACTCACGCATCGTCAGCGCCAGTCGCGACATGGCGGCTCGCCCTGAACAGATCTTTGCGCTCATTGCCGACCCGGCTCAGCAGCCCCGGTGGGACGGGAACGAGAACCTGGCCGAAGCGGCCACCGGCCAGCGCGTCCGAGGGGTCGGTGAGGTGTTCCGCATGACGATCACCAGCGGGCAGATCCGGGAAAACCACGTCGTCGAATTCGAAGAGGCCAGGCGTATTGCCTGGAAACCCGCCGAGCCCGGTCTGGAGCCGCCGGGACATCTGTGGCGCTGGGAGCTCGAGCCCGTCGACTCGTCGCTGACGCGCGTCACCCACACCTACGACTGGGCCGGGCTGACCGATGAGAGACGAGTGGCTCGTGCTCGGGCGACGACGCCCGACAAGCTTCAGGCGTCGCTCGATCGACTCGCCATCCTGGTCGAGGGCGAGTGATACCCACCCGGCCTGACGGGGCCGCCAATAGGGACTTTGGACCCTGTTGGCCCGAGGCAACCGGTGCCGATGAAACAGCGACCAGGAACTTCTGCCATGACCGACGTCCACACCGACAGCGACGAGCGCCTGACCGAGACCCCGCACCGGAGACTGCTCCCGCGTCAGTTCACTGACTGGCGTGGTCGGTACATGATCGAGGGTGATCCCCAGCAGCGATGGCGGGACTGTCGGATCGTCGACGTGTCTTCAGCCGGTGCCGGTCTGGAGCTTCTCGACGCGTCGCCGGGGGAGACCACCGGACAGCGGATTCTCCTCGCCATCCGTATCAAAGGAGACGTACGCCACGTGAACCAGGAACGGGGCGACGGGCTTCGAGTCGGGATCCAGTTCGTCGAGTTGACGGAGGCAGAACGCGCCTACCTGGAGTCCCTCGCCGAGTTGGACGCTCACTGGTAGCCGAGATCTCGGCCATCCGAGCCTCCACCCCACCGGCGCTGCCGCCAAGCAGCTTCGGCTCGGCCCATCGCTGAGGCTGGCAGAGCGCCGTGGCGGATCTCGGCGTCGATGGCTCTCCAGTCGGCCGTCGCGCCCAGTCGAGCCAGGATCGAGAGCAGGCCGACGACGACTCGGTTGAGAAAGACCAGGTCCTTGGGCATGGTGATCCGCCGACCGATGTCGCCCCACTCACCCAGTACGTCGTAGGTACTGGCCACCACCTCGGCCGCGTACTCGGGGGTGAAGGCGAAGGGCTGGACGTCCCACAGGGCTCGAAGTTGCAGGCGGTAGTAGGTGAGGAGGCGGTCGGGGTCGACCTTGGCGGCATCGCCCGCCACCAGCATGCCGATTGCCTCGAATTCCTCTTTGAGGCTGAGACCGTCTTCGGCGATGGCTGCGTCGTCCAGCCGGGACATCAACTGGAGCTGGGATGGGCTGAACCGCTTCACGCAGCCGAAGTCCACGAAGCTCACCGTGCCGTCGCCGTGGAACAGGTAGTTGCCAGGGTGGGGATCGGCGTTGAACAGCCCGTGGCGGAAGAGGCTGGCGAAGACGAAGCGGTAAATGGCCTCGCCCCAGCGCATGCGCAGCGTCTCCTCGCTCTCCACAGCAGCCGCCCACCGACGGCCGTCGACGTAGTCCATGGTGAGCACCCGCCGGCTGCTGAGGTCCCCTCGCACGGCTGGGACATGGATGAAGGGGTGGCCGCTGTAGAGCTCGGCGAACTCGTCTTGGTTGGCCTTCTCGAGCCGGTAGTCCAATTCCTCGGTTATGCGGTCGCGCACCTCTTCCACCACCGCTTTGGGGTCCACACTGGGGGCGTGGCCGCCCATGAGGCTCAGGCCCAGGCGGGCGAAGGTGGTGAGCATCTCGGTGTTGGCCAGGTCGGCCGCCACCGCCTCGGCTGCCCCCGGGTACTGGATCTTCACCGCCAGCTCGGTGCCGTCGGCCAAATGGGCGACATGGACCTGGCCGATGGAGGCGGCGGCGATGGGGCGCGGCGAGAAGTAGGAGAAGACGCGCTCGGGCCTCATGCCCAGCTCCTCGGTGAAGACGGCTGCCGCGGTATCGGGAGCCATGGGCGGAACGTCGTCTTGGAGCCGGCTCAGCGCTCCCTGGAAGGCGTTTTGGTAGGGACCGGGGACGAGGCCCTCGGCGTCGATGAAAGAGAGGATCTGGCCCGCCTTCATGACCGCCCCCTTCATGTCGCCGAGGACGGCGGCATAGCGATCCGCCATGTGTTCCAGGCGTTCGTCGGCAGTCGACTGCCGGATCGGGGACAATTTTCGGGCCAGGCCCACGGTGGCGTCGAGGACTCCTTTCCCGGCGAGTCCGGCCAGCGGGATGGCCCGAGCCAATCGACCGGTCGGAAGTTCCCCTCGCCGCGCCACCAGCGTCAGTCCATCACCGGGCATGCCCACCTGGCAACGTCTGCCGGAAGGTCGATCTGCGGCGGTACGGACACCCACCGATCGAGCACAGGGGCGCGGACCAGACGCGCCTCGGCGCGTCGGTAGATTCGCGCCGGTGTTTCGACCGTGGTGAAGCAACGACGGATCCGGGCCGCCGAAGGCCCGTTGGCCCGGCGCCTGGCCGAGTGGCGGCTGCTCGTCCCCTTCACGGGCCGGGTCCTCGCCCTGCAGGGTTCGCACCCCACGGTGGCCGCCGGGATCTACCAGCACTCCGACATCTTCAAGGACCCTTGGCACCGGGCCCGACGCACCTTCTCCTACGGCCAGCGCCTTCTGTTCGGCGCCGACCAGGCCGGCACCGCCCGGGAGATCCGCGAGTTGCACCGGCACATCAAGGGCACCGGGTTCGACGGCAAGCCGTACCACGCCTGGGACCGCCGCGCCTGGACCTGGGTGCACCTCACCACCTTCGAGGCCACGATCTTCTCCTTGGAGAAGATCCACGGTCCGGTAGCGGCCGAGGACCTCGAGGCCCTCTACGACGACGCCCGAGAGGTGGGTGAGCTCTACGGCGTCCGGCGCCAGGACATGCCCGAGGACGTCGCCGGGCTCCGGGCCTATGTCGAGGAGGGCGTCGAGACCCTGCTCACCCACAAGCCCCTGGTCGAGCTGGTTCCCAGCCTCCAGCGCCTGCCGCCCCCGTTCGCCCTGCCCCTACCGGGCCCGATGTGGGAGCTGGCCATCTTGCCGGTCACCCACCCGGCTCACATCGTGCTGGCCGGTTCGTTCCCCGAGATCATCCGCGAGCGCTGGGGGATCCGTTGGTCGTTCCTCCACGAGCTCGAGTACCAGGCCCACCTCGCCGGCCTGCGGGCCCTGAGCCCCTTGCCCGACCGGCTGCGCATGCTGCCCTATCCCTACTGGGCGCTGCGCCACCGTGCCGCCACCCCGTCGTCCTCGGACTGAGCCCCTCGGCTGCTGTCGTGCCCGTGTCGGCCGCCGCCGACGCGGCCACACACAGACAATCGTCAGCTTTCTCACAGCCTCTTCACTCGATGGAGCCGCCACTATGGACGTATGGAAGACCAGGAAGCAGCCACCTACTCCCCGATGCCCGCGGCCGAGGGGGCCGCGGGTCCTCCCTCCGGAGCACCGGTCCCGCCCCCGCCACCGGTGACGGGGGAGATGCCGTCGGCTGCCCCCTACCCGCCCGGCTACAGCCCGGGGACGCCGCCCCCGCCACCGGCACCCTCGTCCGCCTACGGCTGGACGTGGGGCCCGGTGGGTCCGGCGGACGCATCGCCTTCGGGCTCCCAACGCTCGGGCGGCTGGTTCTCGCGGACCGTGCGTAGCGCCTTGGTGGCCTGGATCGTGGCCGGCGTCCTGGCCGCCACGGTCATCGGCGTGTCGGTGGGCTGGGCCACCTCCAGCTCCGCCGTCCCCCCCCGCTCCTTCCCCTCGGCCGGCACACCTTTTGGCCGAGGGGGCTTCGGCGGCCCAGGCGGCGGCTTCGGCGGCGGCCCAGGCGGCGGCTTCGGCTCTGGCGTGGTCGGGACGGTCGCCAGCGTGTCCAGTGGCAGCTTCACCGTGCACGCCCGGTCGGGCCAGACCGTCACGGTCGACGAGCAGTCGTCCACCTCGTACTACGACGGCACCAGTCAGGCCACCTCGAGCATCGTGACCACCGGGGCCACGGTGGCGGTCCAGGGATCGGAGAGTGGCAGCACGGTGACCGCCACTCGGGTCACGCTCGTGCCGGCCGGGGGCGGGGGCTTCTTCGGGGCTCCTTGATCGGGCTGGCGACCCACGGGTGCGCCTGAGCGGGTAGGTGCGGTACCCGAACCAGGCCTGCCTCAGGCGCCACCCGACGCCGTCGGCGGTTCCAGCGCGGCGGCGAACACGGCCAGCACGTCGCCGCCGTAGGGGGCGGCCGTGTCGGTACCCAGCTGGACGAGGGACATGAGCAGGGAGAGCACCACGGCGACCAAACCGTTGCCGATCGAGGTCGGGTCGATGTCTCTTCGGACGGTGCCGTCGAGCTGCCCCTGGCGCAGGCGCTCGGTGCAGGCCTTGCGCAGCTCGGCCAGGGCCGGGATCTCGAGCACCCGGTCGGTCACGTCCGGCTCCAGGCCGGCCAGGACCCGGCGGGCCAGCGGATGGCGGGCCACCCCCCCGATCAGGGTGACGAGGAGCAGCTGGCGCCAATCCTCCAGGATCATGCCGCTCGAGATGGTGGAGAGCCCTTCGTGGATGACGGCGGCGGCGTCCTCGTCCAGGGCGGCGAGGAACAGCGCCTCCTTGTTGGGGAAATAGGCGTAGGCGACCGTGCCGCCCACCCCGGCGTCACGGGCGATGTCGGCCACCGACGTGGCCCGAAAGCCCTCCCGCCCGAAGCGGGCGATGGCTGCCTCCAGGACCGCCCGCCTGGTCTGGGCCCCCTTGGTCATGGTGCCGGACCTCTCCCGCACCGGCTCAGCCTACCATGGATTTGATGATTCGATGATTTAATGGATTTACTCAGATCGTCTAATCTGGTCGAGAGGAGCACCCGGCCCCCAGTCCCGGACTCCGCAGGAGGGAACTCCATGACCCAGACCAGCGACCCCACCCGCACCATCACCACCCGGCGGATCTCCTTCGAGGAGTCGTTGCGGGGGCTGCCCCGGCACTTCGCCGGTGACGGCGACCTGCTCTCCAGCCACATCATCGCCGGGCTGTCGGCGGTCTTCCCCGACGGCGAGGACTTCTTCGTCCGGTCGGTGCGCCACTTCCGGAGCCAGATCACCGACCCGGTCTTGAAGCGGCAGGTGGCCGGCTTCATCGGCCAGGAGTCGGTGCACGGCCGCGAGCACCGCGTCCTGAACGACAAGCTGGCCGAGCTCGGTTATCCCACCAAGCAGGTCGAGCGCATCACCAGAGTCGGACTCGCTCTTCGGTGGAAGCTGCTGCCGGCCAAGTCCAACCTGGCCGTGACCGCCGCCCTGGAGCACTTCACCGCCACCCTGGCCGAGGTCGTCATGACCGACGAGGAGACCCGCAAGGCCTTCGGCCACGACGCCGTGCGCCATCTGTTCCTGTGGCACGCTCTGGAGGAGTCCGAGCACAAAGCAGTGGCCTTCGACGTGTTCCGGGCCGTCGGCGGCGGCGAGCGCCTGCGGATCTGGACCATGAAGGTCATCCGCACGGGCTTCATTCTGGCCTCGATCGTGGAGCTGGTCGCCTCGTTGGCCATGGACTCCGCCACCTACCGGAGAGGGGTGCTGGCCCAGAGCCTCTCCAACATCCGGCGCTCCTCGATCCTGAGCCGACGGATGTGGGAACAGCTCCGTGAATACGATCGCCCCGGATTCCACCCCGACGACCGGGACACCACCGAGTTGGTCGAGCGCTGGCGAGCCGAGCTGTTCGGTGACGACGGCGCCCTCAAGGACCAGCTGGCCGGCTCGGCCGCCTGAACGAGACGACAGGGGGCCCTGACCTGATGGCCGACAGCGACCGAACAGTGGAGCATCTCGACGTGGCCGTGGTGGGAGCCGGTCTGTCGGGCATCGGTGCCGGCTGGTACCTGCAGGAGAAGTGCCCATGGGCCAGCTACGCCATCTTCGAGGGCCGTGAGTCCATGGGCGGCACCTGGGACCTCTTCCGCTACCCGGGTGTCCGCTCGGACTCCGACATGTACACGCTGGGGTATCGGTTCCGTCCCTGGGACGGTGGCAGGACGATCGCCCAGGGTGCCGACATCTTGCGTTACATCGAGGACACGGCGGCGGAATCGGGGGTGGATCGCCGTATCCGCTTCGGCCACCGCGTCGTGTCGGCTGACTGGTCGAGCACCGAGGCCCGCTGGCACGTCGTCGCCGAGCGCACCGACTCGGGAGACGTCGTCGACTTCACCTGTGGTTTTCTCTTCGGCTGCACCGGCTACTACCGCTACGACCAGGGTTATCTGCCCGAATTCGCCGGCATCGACCAATTCGAGGGCACGCTGGTCCACCCTCAGGACTGGCCCGAGGACCTCGACGTCACCGGCAAGCGGGTGGTGGTGATCGGGAGCGGGTCCACCGCCATCACCCTGGTGCCCGCCCTGGCCCCAGATGCCGCCCACGTGACCATGCTCCAGCGCTCTCCCACCTACGTCGCCGCCGTGCCGGCAGACGACCCGATCCATCCTTGGGCGCGCCGGCTGCTACCCGAGCGGGCCGCTGCCGGCTTCACGCGATGGTTTCATGCGCTTTTCACCCAGGGCTTCTACCAGATGAGCCAGCGCCATCCGGAACTGGTCAAGCGCATCCTGCGGGCCGGGCTCCGGCGCCAGTTGCCGGAGGGTTATGACATCGACACCCACTTCAAGCCCCGTTACAACCCGTGGGACCAGCGTTTCTGCATCGCCCCCGAGGGCGACCTGTTCAAGGCCATCAGCGCCGGGCGCGTCTCGGTGGTCACCGACACCATCGAGCGCTTCACCCCCGGCGGGATCGCCCTGTCCTCGGGTGAGAAGTTGCCGGCCGACGTCGTGGTCACCGCTACCGGCCTGCAACTGCTCTTCTTGGGCGGGGCCCGGGTCTCGGTGGACGGGACCGACGTCGACCTGGCCACGCGCATGACCTACAAGGGAATGATGCTCGAAGGGGTTCCCAACCTCGCCTTCTCCGTCGGCTACACCAATGCCTCGTGGACGTTGCGCTGCGACCTCATCTGCGACTACGTGTGCCGGCTGCTCGGCCACATGCACCGGAGCGGCCTCCGCCAGTGCACAGCGGTGAACGAAGACGGTTCGGTGGTGGCCCAGTCGCTTTTGACCCTGTCTTCGGGCTACGTCCGGCGCTCGGCTCATCTGTTCCCCAAGCAGGGTTCCAAGTTCCCCTGGCAGGTGCACCAGAGCTACCTGCGTGACTACCGGTCGATGAAGCTCCGGGGCGTCGAGGACCGAGCCATGGTCTTCTCCAATCCGCCCCGGGCCGGAGCCTCGGCCGACGTACCGGCGGTGACCGCCGCCTCCCAGCTGGCCGCTCCCCTTCCGAGCTGACATGGAGCGCTGGCAGGGCAAGGTGGCGGCTGTCACCGGCGCCGCTTCCGGCCTGGGCCGGGCCCTGGCCGAGGAGCTGGCCAGACGGGGCACCCACCTGGCCCTGGCCGACGTCGACGAGCTCGGTCTGGCCGAGACGGAGTCCCGATGCGCTGGAGCGGGGGTGAAGGTCACCACCCGCCGACTCGACGTGGCCGATGGCCAGGCGGTCTTCGCCTGGGCCCAGGAGGTGTTCGACGAGCACGGCGGGGTCCAGCTTGTGGTCAACAACGCCGGCGTGGCTCTGGTCGCCAACGTGGCCGCCATGTCGGTGGACGACCTCGAGTGGCTCATGGGCGTCGACTTCTGGGGCGTGGCTCACGGGACCATGGCTTTCCTGCCTCGTCTGCGGGCTGCCGGCGAGGGTCACATCGTCAACATCTCCAGTGTCTTCGGATTGTTGAGCGTCCCCTCCCAGTCGGCCTACAACGCCGCCAAGTTCGCCGTGCGCGGGTTCACCGATGCGCTGCGCATGGAGCTCGAGATCGAGCGTTGCGGCGTGTCGTGCACCACGGTGCACCCCGGCGGCATCCGGACGAACATCGTTCGCCATGCCCGTATCTCCCCGGAGGCCGCCGCCATGGCCGGTGGCGCCGAACGGTTCGTGCGTCTCTTCGACCTCCTGGCGCGCACCGAGCCGGAGCTGGCCGCCCGCCAGATCCTCCGGGCGGTGGCCCGGAACCGTCGCCGGGTGCTGGTGGGGCCCGACGCCAAAGTGCTCGACGTGATGGCGCGCCTGCCCGCCGGCCTCGTCCACAAGGTGATGGTGGCGGGGGGACGTCGTCGGATGTGAAGGGGCCGGCACCGACCTCTGCCTCTGGCCTGCAGGTGGCCGTGGGCCGGGCCGGCGCCCTTCAACGCCGGCGAGGACCGAGACCGACAGCGCGGACGAAGTGGTTGATCTGCCGGTTGCCGGCCCGGTAGACGGTGCGCCGGATCTGGCGCTCGAGCAATCCCTCGGCTCCGCCTGACAATCCGCCTCGCCGGTAGCCGTGCTCGACGGCCTCCACGTTGCCCAGGTCGCGGGCGAAGCGGTACAGCTGCGATCGGGTGGTGCTCACTGCGGCACCTGCTCTTTGGTGGCCCGGTCGGCCAGGATCACCCGCTCCACGATGGCCCGGAGCTCCTCTGGCTCCTCGGTCGCTTCCATGGCTGCCAGATCGGTGGCCGGAACCAGGGCGCAACCCAGGCCGCCGTCGTCGTGAGTGCGGCGCCAGGCCAGCCAGGCTTCCCCCTCGGGATCGGCGCCGTCCTCCTCGACGGCGTTGATCAGGGCCACCACCTCGATGGCACCCTCGGCGTCGACGTCGTACTCGATGAAGAGCATGGCTCGTCTCCGGGGGCCGACAGGTCAGGCCCGCCGGGTGGCCACGAGCACCGGGATCCGGCGTTGCGTGGCGGCCTGGTACTCGTCGTAGGGCGGATAGGCGGCGACAGCCCGCTCCCACCAGCGGTCGCGTTCGGCGCCGTCCACCTCTCGCACGCTGACCGCGAATTCCTCGGGCCCGTCGCGCAGGCGTACTTCGTCGGGTTCCGCCAACAGGTTGTAGTACCAGCCGGGATTCTTGGGGTCGCCTCCTTTGGAGGCGACGATGGCGTAGCGGCCGTCGTCCTCCACGCGCATGACAGGTGCCTTGCGGACCTTGCCCGTCTTCCGTCCCCGCATGGTGAGGAGGACCACCGGCATGCCTGTGTCGAAGAGGGTCGTTCCCTTCGTCCCACCCGAGCGCTCGTACGCCTCGACCTGCTCGCGTACCCAGTCCCAGGTGCTGGGCAGGTATTCGTCACTTCGTGGTCGGTCCACGCACCCACCATAGGGCCTCCGCCTACATTGATCTCCGTGGAGGACGAGCCTCTGGCGCGGCGGATGTGGCGGGTGTTCGAACCGATCCACGCCGTGACCTACTTCGCCCCCGAGGTGGCCGGGGCCTTCGAGGCCTGTGGGCTCAAGGGGTTCTGGATGGGCTACTTCGCCGGCCGGGCCGCTCCCCTCGGTCCGGTGGAGCCGGCTGTGGTGGAGGCCACCTTCTACAACTTCGCCCCGGCCCGCGTGCGCCGGGCCGTTCCCGACGCCTGGCACTTGGCCGACCGCCACCGGGTGCTCGAGGCCCGCCTGGCGGCGACGGCCGACACCCTGAGACGTTTGCTCCCCGGGGTCGAACCTCAGGCGCTACGGGCCACCGCCCTGGCCCGGCGGGCGGTGGAGCGGCTCGACCTCGACGGACGACCGCTGGCGGCGGCCAACGCCGCTTTGGCCCTCCCCGACGAACCAGTGGCCGCTCTGTGGCAGCTGTGCACCGTCCTGCGTGAGCACCGCGGCGACGGCCACGTGTCCGCCTTGGTCGGCGCCGAGCTCGACGGGTGTGAGGCGCACGTGACGGTGGCGGGAGCCGGGACCGTGCCCCGGGAGGTGCTCCAGGTGGCGCGCGGCTGGAGCGACGAGGACTGGGGAGACGCCGAGGACCGCCTGCGCCGGCGGGGACTGCTCGATGCCCACGGGGCGCTCACCGAGGCCGGGCGCGCCTTGCGCCTTTCGGTGGAGGCGACGACCGACCGCCTGGCCCGCCGTCCCTGGGAGCAGATGGGGCCCGAGCGCGCCGAGGAGCTGGGCGCCGTGCTCCAGCCCCTGGCCGAGGTCCTGCACGGCCCGGGGACGCTGCCCACGGTGAACCCCATGGGCCTCCCCGCACCCGGCTCCGGAACCTGAACCGCTCCCAGGGGCCGGTGTGCGGGCCCGGGGACGCCGACGATGGCGCTCAGGCGGCGGCCGCCACCGCCTCCTGCAGGGCGGCGCCGAGCACGTCGTCGACGGTCTCGGCCAGGGTGAGGGTCATCTGCTCGCGCACCGCGGCGGGCACCTCCTCGAGGTCGGGGCCGTTGCGCAGCGGGAGCACCAGGTGGGTGAGCCCGGCCCGGTGGGCGGCCAGCGCCTTCTGCTTCACCCCGCCGATGGGCAGCACCCGACCCTGCAAGGTGACCTCGCCGGTCATGCCCACCTCCGGGCGCACTGAGCGCTCGGTGAGCAGGCTGACCAGAGCCGTCGTCATGGTGACGCCGGCCGACGGGCCGTCCTTGGGCACCGCCCCGGCCGGGACGTGCACATGGAAGCGCTTGCCGGCGAAACGGGCCGGGTCGATGCCGAGCTGCGCCGCGTGCGAGCGAACGTAGGACAGGGCGATCTCGGCCGACTCCTTCATGACGTCGCCCAGCTGGCCGGTCAAGGTGAGCCCTTCGGGGCCCTCCATGGCGGTGGCCTCGATGAAGAGCACGTCGCCGCCGGTGCCGGTCACGGCCAGCCCGGTGGCCACCCCGGGGACGGCCGTGCGGTCGGCGGACTCGAAGAAGAACTTGGGACGGCCGAGCCAGTCACCGACGTCGGAGCCCTCGACCACCACCGGGGCGGTGCGCTCACCCGAGGTGAGCTTGGTGGCCACCTTGCGCAGCAGCCTCCCCAACTCGCGCTCGAGATTGCGCACGCCCGCCTCGCGCGTGTAGTCGGCCGACACCTGGCGCAGGGCGTCGTCGGTCAACTGCACCTCGTCGGCGCTGAGGGCGGCCCGCTCCCGCTGGCGGGGCAGGAGGTGATGGCGGGCGATGGCCAGCTTCTCGTCCTCGGTGTAGCCGTCGAGGCGGATGACCTCCATCCGGTCGAGCAGCGGCCCCGGAATGGTGTCCCACACGTTGGCGGTGGCGATGAACAGCACCTTGGACAGGTCCAGCTCCACCTCCAGGTAGTGGTCGCGGAAAGTGTGGTTCTGGGCCGGGTCGAGCACTTCGAGCAGTGCCGAGGACGGGTCGCCCCGCCAGTCGGCCCCGAGCTTGTCGACCTCGTCGAGCACGATGACCGGGTTCATGGTCCCGGCCTCGCCCAGGGCCCGGGCCAGGCGCCCCGGCTGGGCGCCGACATAGGTGCGCCGGTGGCCGCGGATCTCGGCCTCGTCGTGCACGCCGCCCAGGGCCAGCCGCACGAAGCGGCGCCCCAGGGCGCGCGCCACCGACTCCCCGAGCGAGGTCTTGCCCACGCCCGGCGGGCCGACCAGGGCCAAGATGGCGCCCGAGCCCCTCCCTGTCTCCGGCTCCATGCCGCGCTCGGCCCGCCGGGCCCGCACGGCCAGGTGCTCGAGGATGCGGTCCTTCACCTCCTGCAGCCCGTCATGGTCCTCGTCGAGGACGCGGGCAGCCTCGACCAGGTCGAGACGGTCTTCGGATTCCTCGCCCCAGGGCAGCTCGAGAACGGTGTCGAGCCAGGTGCGGATCCATCCCTGTTCGGGGTTCTGCTCGCTGGTGCGCTCCAGCTTGGCGATCTCCCGCTCCACGGCGTTGCGCACGGCCTCGGGCAGGTGGCGGGCTGCCACCGTCTGGCGGTAGCGCTCCGGTGTGCCTTCGTCGGAATCCCCGTCGAGCTCGCCCAGCTCCTTGCGGATGGCCTCCAGCTGGCGGCGCAGCAGGAACTCGCGCTGGGTCTTCTCCATGCCCTCTTCCACGCTGGAACGGATCTGCTGGCGCAGGGTCTCCTCGGCCAAGGTGTCGCGGGCCCAACCGAGCACCAGGCGCAAGCGGGCCTCGACGTCGACGGTCTCGAGCACCTCCACCTTCTGGGTCAGCGACAGCTCGGGTGAGTACCCGGCCAGGTCGGCGATCTGCGAGGGCTCGGACACGTCCCCCAGACGCGCCGCGATCTGCCGGGCGCCCCGGGCGAGGAGGATGTTCTCGAGCACGGCCCGGTATTCGCGAGCCAGCTCGCGCACGGCCTGCGTGGGGGGTTCTTCGACGACGGGGTCGACCTGGACCCACAGGGCGCTGTCGCCTCCGGGAACGCCGATGCCCACTTCGGCCCGGCCCAGGCCGTGGACCACCATGGCCTTGGGCCCACCGGGCAGTTCGCCCAGCTCGACGATCTCGGCCACCACGCCCACCCGGGAATAGCGCCCCTCGATGCGGGGCACGAGGACGAGGCGCCCTCCGGCGTTGCTGGCGGCCTGGGCGGCCGCCGTGGCCTCGCCGCTCTCGAGCGCCATGGTGAAGACCATGCCCGGCAGGACCACCGCACTCGACAGCGGGAGCAGGGGCAGGGTCTCGGTGAGCTGGCTCATGTGGCCTCCTGACGGGGCCCGTCCGGGCCCCCTGGACAACTCGTTGTAGTTACAACAATCTCGGGGCTGGGTTCGTTCCCGGCGTCCCGGGCATACTCGGGCCCTCGGCGAGGAGGCCCATGGACACCATGAAAGGGCAGGTGGCACTCGTGACCGGGGCCAACTCCGGCATCGGCCTGGAGACGGCCGCGGGGTTGGCCGGGCTGGGGGCCACCACCGTGCTGGCCTGCCGGAACGCCGCCAAAGCGGCGGCCGCCGTCGACCAGGTGCGGGCTCGCACCGGCAACGACCACCTCCACACGGTGGCGCTGGACCTGGCCGACCTGGCCAGCGTCCGTGGCTGCGCCGAGGAGCTCCTCGGGCGCTTCGACCGCCTCGACGTGCTCGTCAACAACGCCGGGGGCATCTGGTCTTCCCGCCGCACCACGGCGCAGGGCTTCGAGCAGACCTTCGGGGTCAACCATCTCGGACCGTTCTTCCTGACCCGCCTGCTGGCTCGGCGCCTGGTGTCTTCGGCGCCCAGCCGGGTGGTCAACGTCTCGTCGTTCGGCCACCACTTCGCCGTGGCGGGGATGCGCTTCGAGGACCTGCAGACCAGGTGGGGGTACGTGGGCCTGGAGGTCTACGGCCGCTCCAAGCTGGCCAACATCCTCTTCGCCCGCCAGCTGTCGCGGCACCTGGCCGCACGAGGCGTCACCGCCAACGCCGCCCACCCCGGTCCGGTGCGAAGCGGCTTCGGCATGGACGGCGACCTGGGCGGCGTCTCCGGATGGGGCAACCGAGTGGTGCGTCACTTCGAGATCTCGGCCGGGGCCGGGGCCCGCACCTCGATCTTCCTGGCCTCGTCCCCCGAGGTCGAGGGGCGCTCGGGTGGGTACTGGGTGCGGTGCCGCCCCGGGCACATGTCGCGCCAGGCCCGCTCCGAGTCGCAGTCCGCCCGGCTCTGGCAGGCGAGCGAGGAGCTCTTGGCCGGCGCCGGGTTTCCCGCTCCGCCCCTTCCCTAATGGTTCTTGGCCATGTCCTTGAACGGGGTGGTGCGGTCGTTGCTGCCGGGCTCCCTGGGCAGCCCGAGCACCCGCTCGCCCAGGATGTTGTGCTGGATCTCGTCGGTGCCGCCGTAGATGGAGGGGCCCTGGGCGAACAGCGCCTGCTCGGTCACCGCCGTCGCCAGCGGCATGTGGGTGACGGACTGCAGATCCCGGCGTGCTTGGGGGGAATAGCCGTGCAGGGTCCCGTAGGGGCCGAGGATGCGCAGTCCGAGGTCGCGTGACAGCCGCAGGATCTGGCTCATCGACAACTTGGCCATGTTGCCGACCCCGGGGATGTCCGCACCCGACGACCGCAACGCTTTTTGCCGCAGCGTCGTGTAGTGGGCGATCTGGTTGAGGATGTGGAGCCGGACGAGGTCCTGGCGCACGGTCGGATCGTCGACGGTGCCGTTGGCCTTGGCCAGCTCGAGGAGTGTCTTCTCCGACGACAGGAACAATCCGCCCTGACCGGTGCGCCGGTTGACCCCCTGGCGCACCAGGTCGCCGGCCCGCCGGTCGAGGTCACCGGCCACGGTTCCCGCAGTGGCGATACCGCCCGCCTCCGATCCTCCCCCGGCTCCCAGTCCGGCTCGCTCGAAGGCGAGGGTGGTGTTGGCCACCGCCCATCCGTTGTTCAGCCCACCGATCACCGACCGTGCCGGCACCCGGGCATCGGTGATGAACACCTCGTTGAACAGCGATCGGCCGGTCATCTCCCTGAGGGGGCGCACCTCGATCCCGGGCTGGTGCATGTCGAGGGCGAAATAGGAGATGCCCTGGTGCTTGGGCACCTCGGGGTCGGTGCGGGCCAACAGCATCCCCAGGTCGGCCACCTGTCCGCTCGAGGTCCAGACTTTCTGCCCGTTCACCAGGAACTCGTCGCCGTCGCCCTCGGCCCGGGTCTGCAGCCCGGCCAGGTCCGATCCGGCATTGGGCTCGCTGAAGAGCTGGCACCAGGCGGCCCGGCCGGTGACGATGTCGCCGATGTAGCGACGGCGCTGCTCCTCGTCGCCGTGGGTGGCGATGGTGGGAGCGGCCAACATGAGGCCCAGGCCACCGGGGGCTCCCAGGGCGCCGAACTCGGCGATGGTGCGCTGGACCCGGATGCTGTCCTCCCGGGACAGGCCTCGGCCGTAGGAGTGCTCGGGCAGCGACGGTGCCGACCAACCGGCTCCGCCCAGGCGCTCCCACCACTGGCCCACCGTCAGGTCGGGGTCCCAGTTCTCGCTCAGCCAGTCCTTGAGCTCGGCCGTCACGTCGTCGGTGGTGGGGCTCACGGGCCTCATTCTGGCCACAATTCCCCCTGTGCCCAAACGCAGCGCCGGCCTCCTGCTCTACCGGGAAGGCGCCGGTGCCGTGGAGGTGCTCCTCGTCCATCTCGGAGGTCCGTACTGGTGGGGGCGTGACGACGGCGCCTGGAGCGTCCCCAAGGGCGAATACGCAGAGGGGGAGGACCCGGCGGCGGCCGCCGAGCGCGAGTTCGCCGAGGAGCTGGGGTCGGCGCCGCCACCCGGCCCCCGTCGGGACCTGGGCGAGGTGCGCCAGTCAGGAGGCAAGTGGACCCGGTTGTGGGCGCTGCGCGGCGACTTCGACGTCGAGACGGTGCGGAGCAACACCTTCGAGGCGCAGTGGCCCCCCCGATCGGGACGGCTGCGCTCCTTCCCCGAAGTGGACCGCGCTGGTTGGTTCACGTTGCCCGAGGCGCGGGTCAAGCTGTTGGCGAGCTTGACCCCCTTTCTCGATCGCCTGGTGACTGCTCCCGAAGGCGGGGAGCGAGAGGACGGGCCCGACGCCTAGATGATTAATTCCAAGGGGTCCTCAGTGGTCGTAGGCAAGGAGCGAGCGGTGCGGCCGTGCCCCGATCTGGTCGTTGTGCCAGATCGCTGCGGTGAGGGCCAACAGCCGCTGGAGCACCCGGGCGACGACGCCTCCCACGGTGCGCCCGCCGTGGCGCTCGAGGTCGAGTTGGCCCTTCAAGGTGTCGTTCACCGACTCGATGATCTGGCGCAGGGGTTTCAAGAACCGCGATCCCGGGCGCGGGTCCTCACCGCGCATCGCCGGTCGGAGCAACCTGGCGCCGTGGTCGGCCAAGAACGACTCGAGCTCGGCCGACCGGTAGCCCTTGTCTGCCAGGATCACCTGGCCCCTTCGGCCATCGAGGAGCCCCGGCTCGATCTCCAAGAGGTCCCGCAGCACCCCGCGCTCGTCGGCCTTCGGGTTCGCCAGGGCGAAGGTGATCGGCAACCCGGCCGGCGTGGTGACGAGGTGCAGGCGCAACCCCCAGAAGTAGCGGCTGTGGCTGGCGCAGTAGCCGTAGCCGGCGAATTCCACGAGCTGCGAACGCTTGGCGGTCTCGCGCGACCGCCCGCACTCGATGGGGGTCGAATCCACCATCCAGGTGTCGTCGGCCCACAGACAGGTCTCTTTTGCCAGGACCCGGATGAGCGAGCAGAGCACGCCCGTGGCCGCCCGGAGCCGCTTGTTGTACCCCGACTGGTTGGGCACGTAGGGAAACAGGTGGACAAGGCGCGCCTTCGCGAAGCGCAGGAACCGGGTCTCGGAGCTGAAGCCCAACAGCGCCTGGAGCACCGCCAAGGTGACGAGCTCTGCGTCAGACAGCGTGGGGGCGATGCCGACGGCTGGGCGCTGTCGGACCAGCTCAGGGCGCATCTTCAGCTCGTCGTCCACGCGCACATAAAGTGCGGTGCAAAGGGTGTCCAGGTCGGCGTCCACGAGACCTCCACAGTCGAGTTGGCTATGAGCAACGCCGATCTTGGACGCCTTTTTCGCGCCAATGGTGGATCGCCGACGGCCGGCGACCCCTTGGAATCATTCGTCTAG
>JASHZK010000054.1 GCA_030042575.1 Acidimicrobiales bacterium | reverse complement strand
CGGGACGTCGCCGGCCGGACGCCCGGGTCACGGGCGGCATCGGCGGTGCCGCCAGCTTCGGCCGAAGCAGCGAGCGCCTCCTCTGCGGCCAGGCTGCTCCCGTCGGCCACCGCCGTGGCCGCCTCGACCGCCTCGGCAGCAGCCGCTTCCACAGCATCGAGGACCCCCGGTGAGCGCCCCCGCCGTCGGCGCTGGGGCAAGGCCGTAGCCCCGTCCCCACCGGCGACGGCAGAATTCCGCTGGAGCTGCTCGGAGCGGCGCGCCGGGCCAGCCGTCTTCTCTTCGGCCTTGGCCGCCGAACGAGAGCGGGGGCCGCGAACAGGCCGGCGTGGCGTGAAGATCCAGCCCACCTTGGGAACGGGCTTGCCACCGATGAGCCGGCCCTCGTCGAAGAGCCATGGATGCTCCTGGTGGAATTCGAGAAAGGAGTCGTTGGAGAGCACCTGGCCGTCGACTCGTTCGGCGATGCGCAGAACGAAGGCGTCGCCCCGGCCGATGGCCCCGGCTGGGGGCGAAACCAGCTCGCCGTGGGCCACCGCCTCCTCGAACGCCTTTCGTTCTCCCTTGTCGATGCGGTGACCGAAGGTGGCGTCGACCACCACGATGGTCTCCACCTCGGGGAATTCGTCCTGGAACTGCCGGATGGCGTCGTCCAGCTGCCGCAGGCTGGGGGCGGAGCGGCCTTCTGTGGCGATGTTGGATCCGTCGACCACGACCCGGGTGGGGCTCACGGAGGTCAGTCAACCACCCCGGCGACCGAGCCCTGCTGATACCGCCGGAGCTGGTGCCAGGCCGGCAGCCTGGGCCGGGGAGGACCGTAGGATGCCTCCGTGCCGGAGGACGTCTCGCTCGAGGTCACCGAGCTGCTGCGGGAGCTCATCGGCAACGCCTGCGTCAACGACGGGTCCGCCACTTCGGGCCACGAGTCGAGGAACGCCGAGGTCCTGCGCTCGGTGCTGGAGGTGCCCGGGATCGACCTCGAGGTCCACGAGCCGCTCCCGGGGCGGGCCTCGTTGATCGCTCGCATCGACGGCAAGGACCGCTCGGCGCCTTCGCTCATGTTGCTCGGGCACACCGATGTGGTGCCGGCCAATGGCGACGACTGGCAACACGATCCTTTCGGTGGAGAGCTGGTGGACGGCCAGGTGTGGGGCCGCGGCGCCATCGACATGCTCAACCTCACGTCGTCGATGGCAGTGGCCATGCGGCATCTGGCCGGCTCGGGCTTCGCTCCCAGGGGAGATCTGGTCTTCGTAGGTGAGGCCGACGAAGAGGGGCTCGGCGGCCACGGCGCCGGCTGGCTGACCGATCACCTCGCCGACGACGTGCGCACCGACTACCTGGTGACCGAGTCCGGGGGGATCCCCATCCCCACCGCCGAGGGGCTGCGCCTTCCGGTGATCACCGCGGAGAAGGGCGTCTTCTGGTGCACGCTCACCGTGCGGGGCACCGCTGGCCACGGCTCACAGCCGCTGCGAACCGACAACGCCGTGGTCAAGGCGGCGGCCGTCGTGGAGCGTTTGGCCGAGTACTGCCCGCGGGCCGAGATCCACGATGCTTGGAGACGATTCGTCGAAGGCATCGGCTTTCCACCAGAGATCGCCGGTGCCCTCCTCGACCCGTCTCGAATCGACGCCTTCTGCAACGAGCTCCCGGCGTTGGGATTGGCCCGGCAGGCCCACGCCTGCACCCATACCACGGTGGCGCCCACCATCCTCGAGGGCGGTACCAAGCTGAACGTCATCCCCGACCGGGCTCAGCTGCAGCTCGACATCCGTGGCCTTCCCGGCTGGAGCGTCGAGGACGTCGAAGCCATGCTCCAGGAGGCGCTGGGCGATCTGGCGCCGGACGTCGAGATCGAGTGGCACTCGGTCGACCCCGCCAGCACCTCGCCCACCGACACGCCGCTGTGGCACACCATCGAGAAGGTCGTCCAAGGGCCGTACCCGGGCAGCCGCTGTGTCCCGTTCCTGTCGGTGGGGGCGACCGACGCCCGCTTCTTCCGGCGGCTGGGAACCACGGCCTACGGTGTGGGACTCTTCTCCACACGCCTGAGCTTCGAGCACTACGCCACCATGTTCCACGGCGTCGACGAGCGGGTGGACGTGGAGTCGCTCGGTCTGTCGGCGCAGCTCTGGGACGGCCTCGCCCGAGAATTCCTAGAGTGACCGACAGTCGACGCCGGTCCGCCGGCGGGCCGCCCGTGCCCGACATCGAGGCAGTGCTGTTCGACTACGGGGGTGTGCTGGCCGAGAGCCCCTTCGGAGCCTTCGCCCGTTACGAGGAGGACCACGGCCTGCCGCCCGGCTTCATTCGGTCGATCAACGCCGCCAACCATGAAGACAACGCCTGGGCCCGACTGGAGCGCAACGAGATCGACTTCCCGGAATTCTGTGACGCCTTCCAGGCTGAGGCCACCGCAGCCGGCGGGTCGGTGGACGGGCGCGAGCTGTTCTCCATGTTCGCCACGTCCCTCAGACCCGAGATGGTCGAGGCGGTCCGTCGTTGTCACCAGCAGTTCAGGACCGGGCTGCTGACCAATAACTTCGTGAGCACTTCGCTGTCGGCCTCCGAGACCGACGACCACCGGCAAGCGACCACGGTGTCGGCCATGTTCGACGTAGTGGTGGCCTCGTCCGAAGTGGGAATCCGCAAGCCCGATTCCCGCTTCTACGCCCTGGCCTGCCAGAGGCTCGGGGTCGAACCGCAGCGCGCCGTGTTTCTCGACGATCTCGGGGTCAATCTGAAACCGGCTCGGGCCATGGGGATGGTCACCATCAAGGTCGAGGATCCCGTCAGCGCTCTGATCGATCTCGAGTCGGTCCTGGGCATCTCGCTTCGCTGAGCCCGGGTGGGGCCCGAGGGCCCTCAGGCGAAAGCTCGGCGCAGGAGGTCTTCTTGTTCGAGGTGGTGCAGGGCGGCGCTCCCGGTAGCCGGGCTGGCCGACTCCGTCCGGCTCACGTGAACGAGGTCGAAGCGGTCCCGAAGCAGGCGGTGCAGACGTCCGTGGACGAATG
>JASHZK010000053.1 GCA_030042575.1 Acidimicrobiales bacterium | reverse complement strand
AAGACCTTCTGGCCCCGCTGTTCCTTCCACCAGGCCGAGGTGGCCATGTCGGGCATGCGCCGCTCGACCTCCCGCGCCAATGCCAGCGCCGCCCGGCGAACCTCGGTGAAGTCCCAATGCGGCTCGACGGGGACATTGACGTGGATCCCCCGCGAACCGGAGGTCTTGGGGAACCCGTGCAGTCCGTACTCGTCGAGGACCTCACGGACCTCCATCGCCACTCGGCGCACGTGGTCGAAGGGCACCTGGGGCTGAGGATCGAGGTCGACGCGCAACTCGTCGGGATGATCGACATCTCCTCTTCGCACCGGCCACGGGTTGAGGTCCAGGCAGCCCAAATTGACGGCCCACACGATGTGGGCCACGTCCACCGGGCACAGCTCCTCGGCATGACGACCGCTGGGGAACGACACGGTGACCGTCTGCAGCCACGCCGGCCGGGTGGCCGGAACCCGCTTCTGGTAGAAGAAGTCGCCCTCGGCGCCGTTGGGATAACGCTTGAGCACGGTTGGCCGCTGGTACACGCCGCGCAGGGCGCCGGAACCGACAGCCAGGTAGTAATGAACCAGGTCCAACTTGGTCTCTCGCCGGGCCGAGAAGAAGACCTTGGTGGGGTTGGACACCGCCACTGTCCGCCCCTCGACCTCGATCGCCACCGGCGGGACTCGACTCGCCACGGTTGCGATGCTCCCACAGCAGGTGCCGGCGGCAGACCACCGAGTACCTTCTAGCCTCGATGGACCCCGTGGAGGCGCTGGAGCGGATCGCCTTTTTGCTCGAGCGCGACCGGGCACCCACCTACAAGGTGCGTGCCTTTCGACGGGCTGCCGCAGTGGTAGCCGAGGTGAGTCCCGAACGCCTGACCGAGCTGGCGGCGGCCGGGCGTCTGACCGACATCGCAGGGGTGGGCCACACCACCTCCGAGGTGGTGGCGGAAGCGCTGGCCGGGAAGGAGCCCGGTTACCTCCGCCACCTCGAGGACGAAGAGCGAGCGGAGCCGGCTCCGGCGGTGGCCGCTCTGCGGGCCCTGCTGAAGGGTGATTGCCACAGCCACTCCAATTGGTCCGACGGCGGCAGTCCCATCCGGGACATGGCCGAAGCAGCGCGCCGGCTCGGACACCAGTACCTGGCTCTCACCGACCACAGCCCTCGTTTGACCGTGGCCCACGGGCTCGATCCCGCTCGACTGCGGCTGCAACTCGAGGAGCTCGACGAGTTGAACGAGGAACTGGCGCCGTTTCGGATCCTGACCGGCATCGAAGTGGACATCTTGGAGGACGGGTCGCTCGATCAGGAAAAAGAGCTGCTGGCCCGCCTCGACGTGGTAGTGGCCAGCGTCCACTCCAAGTTGCGCATGGAGCGCCTCGAGATGACCCGACGCATGGTGGCAGCCGTGGAGAGCCCGCACACCGACATCCTCGGCCACTGCACGGGGAGGATCTTGGTGGGCCGAGGTCGTCCCCAGTCGCAATTCGACCCCGACGAGGTCTTCGACGCCTGCGCCCGCACCGGTACCGCGGTCGAGATCAATTCCCGTCCCGAACGGCGCGATCCGCCCGAGGAGCTGCTGCGCGCCGCAGTGGCGGCTGGTTGCTCGGTCAGCATCGACACCGACGCCCACGCCCCCGGACAGCTCGAGTGGCAGGTGCTCGGCTGCGAGCAGGCCGTGGCCGCCGAGGTACCCCAGGAACGGATCGTCAACAGCTGGGAGATGAGCAGGCTGCTCGACTGGACGGCGAACCACGCCGAGGCCGACTGAATCTCAGCCGTCGTCCATGTAGGAAAGGGCTGCTTCGGATATTTCGATCTCCGAAAGGCCGGCGTGGCGAGCAGCTCGCCCGAGAAGTTCGTACAGATAAGCCCCGAGATTGCGCAAGGCGGCACGGGGATCGCGCAGGCGCATCGGTACCGGCTCGCGCCGGCCCTCGAGGCCGGAGGCATCGACCAGGGCCCGGCGCAGACGCAGGAGCGCGTCGTAGGCGTCGGGAAGGTCGACGGCGGCCCGCACGATCCATGCGCTCAACCCCAGAGGGACACTCAGATCATCTTCGGTATCGTGCACAGGCCCGGCCGAGGCGGTGTGCAAGGCGGCCAGGCCGCACACGACCTCACGCAGAAAGCCCTGCTCGACAACCAGCGGATCGACGGCGGGTTCAGCCACGAGCCCAGTGTGGCGAGGGGGTGTAACACCCTGGCGGATACCCCTTGGCCTGGGCATTCACCATTTCGGCCGATAGGATTGGCGATCCTGGTCCGTCTGAGGGTATGGGACCCTGGACCGAAACCGGAGGCCAACCATGGCTCGCTCCATCTGGAACGGATCGCTGAGCTTCGGGCTGGTGAGCGTGCCGGTCGAGCTGTTCTCGGCCACCGAGGACAAGGCCATCCACTTCAACCAGTTCCAGGCCGGGACGTCCGATCGGATCCGTAACAAGAGAGTCAACGAGCGCACCGGCGACGAGGTGGCCTACGAGGACGTCGTGAAGGGCTACGACGTCGGGGGTGGGGAGTACGTGATCGTCACCCCCGAGGAGCTCGAGGCACTCGAACCGGGGCGGACCCGCAACATCGAGATCACCGATTTCGTCGACGTCGACGCGGTCGACCCCGTCTACTACCAGAAGAGCTATTACCTGGCTCCCAAAGGTGAGCAAGCCGAGCGCGCCTACGGGCTGTTGCGCCGGGCCATGGAGGAGTCGAACAGGGCGGCGGTGGCCACCTTGGTCATGCGCGGCAAGCAGTACTTGGTGACGGTACGGCCCGAACCACGAACCCTGGTCCTGCAGACGATGTACTTCGCCGACGAGGTGCGCGACCCCGCCAAAGAGGTTCCCGGCGTCCCCGTACCGGACGAGTTCAGCGACAGGGAGCTGGCCACGGCCAAGATGCTGATCGAGTCCATGGTCACCGACTGGGAGCCCGAGCGGTTCCACGACTCCTACCGCGAGCGGGTGGAGGACCTCGTCGAGCGTAAGCGCGCCGGTGAAGAGATCGTCCTCGAGAGCCACCGAGCCGAACCGACCAAGGTGGCCGACCTCATGAGCGCCTTGGAAGCGAGCATCGAGGCGGCCCGGGGCCGCTCGCCCGCCTCTTCGCCGCCACTCAAAGCGTCCGGGCGCGCCCACGCCACTCGGAGCGATCTGGCCGAGCTGAGCAAGGCCGAGCTCTACGACCGGGCGTCGAACCTGGAGCTGCCCGGGCGTTCCAAGATGAGCCGGGCCGAGCTGGAGAAGGCAGTGTCCGCCGCCGAATCTGCCGGAAGGCGGCGCAAGGCTTCCTGATCGAGGCCCAGCGACAGCTCTCGGAAACCGCCGTGCCTGGTCAGGGTTCGTTAGACCGTATCTGATATCGCTTCAGACCATTGCTGAGATGTTGCGGGCCGATTCCTTTACCGCTGTGCAGCGGCGCCTTACGCTGACCAGCCCCGGTGAGGCGTCGAGCACGGGAGGCAGCTCGCGCGGTGTCGAACCACACACAGGCCGACCGTGACGCCGACCCGGTTATCACCGGCATCGGTGCCGTATGCGGCTACGGCTGGGGTGAGAAGCGTCTGCGCGAAGGACTCTTCGGAGCCGGCTCGGCCATACGGCCACTGACCGCGATGCCCACCGGAGCCCGTCACGAGCCCGCCTGGCTCGCGTTGGTGGACGACGAAGGCGAGGAGAAAGAACGCGAGGGCCGTGCCACGCGCTTTGCCATCACCGAGGCCGTGGCCGACGCCCATGACCGGGGATGGCGGCCAGGGCCGAACGTGGGACTCCTGTACGGAGCCCGGACGTCCGACTCCAGCACGGCACTCGCCCTCCTCGACGACCTCGACCTGCACGGTCCCGGCTTGGCTCTCACCGGAGGACGGAGCTCGGGGCTGCTGGCCCTGCTCACGGCCAAGGGATGGCTCGAGACAGGCCTGGCCGACGACGTGGTGGTGGCCTGCGCCGATCTGTGGGCCTCTCGCCGACCACTGCGGCCTCCCGACTCCGGGCTCACCCTCGACGGGCCGCCGTCGGCGGTGTGCCGTCCTTTCCAGGAGGGATCGGTGGGCGCCAATCCAGGTGAGGCGGCGGTGGCCATGGTCGTCTCGGGCGCCGCGGCATCACCCTACGCCGTTGTCCACGGAGGAGCGGTGGCGCACGGACGGGGCGACCGCGGTGGTGCGGACGGATCGCGGCTGCGTCCCACTTTCGACCGTGCCCTGAGCGATTCCGGCGTCGATGCCGATGCGATCGCCTACGTGAACACGCACGGCTCGGGAGTTCCCGCTCTCGACACGTTGGAGGCGGCCGTGCTCGACGAGTGCCTCGGATCCGCCACCAAGCTGTACTCGGTCAAGCCCCTCGTGGGCGACTGCGGCGCGGCAGCCGGTGCCCTGGAGCTGGTGGCCGCCCTGTACGGCTTCACCACCGGCGTCGTGCCGGCGCCGGTGCGGGTGGCCAAGGGACATCCTCGTCTGCTCGACGGTCCCACCGCCTCCATCGAGGGCGCCGTGGCCAAGACGGCCATCGACGACGGCGACACCTGCGCCGCGGTCATCCTGGGCCCTCCTCAGGAGTGACGGGAACGGAGCCGATCAGGCCGCGCTGGTAGTCCTCGAAGGCCTGGGCGATCTCGGCTCGGGTGTTCATCACGAAGGGCCCGTAGGCCACCACCGGCTCGCCGATGGGGCGCCCGCCCAGGACGAGCACCTCGAGGTCGGGGCTGCGGGCGTCCTGGCGAGCAGCGGAGCGGACGACGACGGTGTCACCGGCCCCGAGTACGGCCAGCTGACCGCGGCGGATCGGGCGGTCGGTGCCGGCCACGGCCCCCTGTCCGGCCAGCACATAGACGAGGGCGTTGAAAGAGGGGTCCCAGGGAAACTCGAGCTCGGCCCCGGGACGAAGCGTGGCGTGGACCATGGCCATCGGGGTGTGGGTCGAGCCGGGGCCAGCGTGACCGTCAACCACGCCGGCGATCACGCGCACCAGAGCTCCGCCGTCGGGTGACGAAAGAAGCTCCACGCGCCCGGCCCGAAGATCCTGGTAGCGCGGCGACACCCACTTGTCGGCCGAGGGCAGATTGACCCAGAGCTGGATGCCGTGGAACAGACCACCGCTGGCCACCAGCTCCTCGGGCGGGCGCTCGATGTGCAAGATCCCCGCTCCGGCCGTCATCCACTGCGTGTCGCCGTTGGTGATGAGGCCACCGCCGCCGGTCGAGTCGCGATGGGCGAAGACGCCGTCGATCATGTAGGTCACCGTCTCGAAGCCGCGGTGCGGGTGCCAGGCAGTGCCCTTGGGCTCGCCCGGGGCATACTCCACCTCACCCATCTGGTCCATGTGCACGAAGGGATCCAGGGCCCGGAGGTCGACGCCGGCAAAGGCCCGCCGTACCGGGAAGCCCTCTCCCTCCAACCCCGACGGTGCATCGGTCACCGACATCACCGGTCGGCGCCGGGCATCGGGACGGACCTCGATCCGAGGCAGGACACTCAGGTCGTCGACGGTCACAGCGGGCATGGCGCACCTCTCTCGCATCGTCTCCGTGGGTGTTGCTGCGTCGGGCTCCCCGGCTGTGGCCGCAAGCCCGCCTCCCACCACCTTCACCAACGCCATGGCGTGCACAAGATTCCCGGGTTCCCGGGACGGCCCACAGGTCACCTTGCCCGTCACATGCCCGGTCAAACCTGCACCGTCGCAAGGCGGTGGACGGCCGTGGCAGCACGAGCGATGTTGGCGGCCAAACGAGGATCGCTCACCGACCCGAGGATGGACGGCTGGCGCCACCGCCGCCGGGAACCTTCCAGGAGCGCCCAGTAGGCTGAGGTGGCGATGACCGGGGTCGGGATACCGGACGAAACGGTGGACACCCACCCGCTGACGCTCGAGACGGCCGACGGACTGCGGCTGAGCGCCCGATGGAGACCGGCCCTCACCCCCACCGCCACGGCGTCGGTGGTGGTGGTCCACGGTTTCTCCGCCAGCCAGGACGAGCCCGGTGTACGAGCCTTGGCCGACGATCTCGCCGCCGCCGGCTATCACGTGCTCACCTATGACGCCCGCGGGCACGGCTCCTCGGAGGGTTGGTGCGCCGTGGGCAGCACCGAGCACATGGACGTGGCCGGCGCCGTGGCCACGGCCCACGGCAAGGGACTGCCGGTGGTGCTGGTCGGAGTCTCCATGGGCGGGGTGGCGGTGGCCGGATATCTGGCCGAAGCCGGTCGTGACGACCTCGGGGTCTGGGGGGCGGTACTGGTGAGCACGCCGGCCCGATGGCAGATGCGAGTCTCGGCCGTCGGTCTGCTCACCGCGTTGCTGACCCGCACCCGTCCCGGCCGATGGGTGGCGTCGCGCCATTTGCGAGTCCGCATCGCCCCCCGATGGCGCGTAGGCCGACCGATCGAGTCACTCGTGGAGCAGATCGACACCCCCATAGCGGTGGTGCACGGAACCGGGGATCGCCTGCTGCACCATGAGCACGGGCAACGCCTGCACGCTTCGGCCGCCGGGCCCAGCCGCCTCGAGCTGGTCGAGGGCACGGGTCACGGGATCAACGACTCGAGCCGCCAAGCCACCGTGGGAGCGGTGAGCTGGGTGCTCAGCTGTGCTCGTGCAGTGCCGGTGCCGGCGCTCGCCGACGCTCCCACCACCACGCCAAGCCGATGACGCCGGGGCCCGTGTGGGCCACCATCACCGGGCCGAAGGTGCCGATGAGGGCAGTGACCGGCTCCACTTCCGCTCGCACCTTGTCGAGCAGGACGACGGCGTCTTCGTCACGCAGGGCATGCAAGGCGGCGACGTGGAGGTCGGCGTCCTCCACGATGGATCGCCTCCACAGCGACAGGATCTGGTCTAAGGCAGCGGCCACGCTCAGCGACGGCCGCAGCGGGCGAATCTTGCCCCGGCGCAGTTCGAAGACCGGACGCACTCCGAGGTGCTCGCCGGCACGTGCCGCGCCGGCGGCCAGGCGTCCGCCGCGCACCAGATACTTGAGCTCCGCCACGGCCGCCACCAGCCGCACCTCACCGGCGGCCAGGTGTGCCCGGGCCCCGACCTGGGCCAGCGAGCCGCCGGCCAGCGCCTCGTGGGCGGCCGCCAAGACGACGAGGCCCTCGGCCCCGGCCGCCGTTCCGGTGTCGACCACCACCACCGGGGTGTCGTTCCCCACGAGCCTCGAGGCGGTCAGCGCCGACTGGTAGCTGCTCGACAGGTTGCTCCCCACCGTGAGCACCACCGCCGAGCGAGCACCGGCCTCGAGCGCGGAGCTGACGGCCTCGACGAAGGCACCGGGGGGAGGAGCGCTGGTCTGGACCCCGTCGTCGAGACGGGAAACCAGCTCGTCGAGGGACATGTCGGCTTCCGGCACGGGCTGGCCGCCGATCTCGAGCTGCATGGGAACCAGGGTGATGCCCCAACGGGCGGCGAGCTCGGGGGCGAGGGCGCTGGCGCTGTCGGCCACGACGGCGACGGCGGCGGCGGAAGCGGCCATGACCCGTCGGAGGTTAACGGGTGAGCCCTGCGCCCCTGCCGAGCTTCGATGTCAGTCTCGAGCCGCCCCGGCCGGGTCGCGGTCGAAGAGCAGGCGCGACAAGAGGACCGGGCGGCGACCGGAGCCTGTGGGCAGCGGGCGGTTGCCGGCCAGGCGCTTGGCCACCATGGGAAGGGCCAAGGAGCCGGCCAGCACCATTCCGGGCAGACCTCGCCGGCGCCCGAGGACGGGGAAGAGCAGCGCCAT
>JASHZK010000052.1 GCA_030042575.1 Acidimicrobiales bacterium | reverse complement strand
ACCGAGGCCGCCGGGACGTAGAGGACTCGGTAGCCCGCCCTCCCCAGCCGCCAACACAAGTCGGTGTCCTCCAGGTACATGAAGTAGTGCTCGTCGAATCCGCCGACTTCCTCGAGCACCCGGCGCCGAGCCATGAAACAGGCGCCCGACACCCAGTCCACCGCCGACTGCCGGTCGGTGCGGAGATCGACCATGCGATATCTCCGGGTGAAGCGATTGTCCGGTCGCAGGGTGCCGAGGAGGGCGTGACCGAGGGCGTCGGTCCACGACGGGAAGCGGCGGGCGGACGGGTACCGAGAACCGTCGGGCTCCAAGATGCAGGGACCCACGATCGCCGTGGCCGGATCTGCGGCCACGGCATCGGACATGGCCGCCAGCGCACCGGGGTGGACCACCACGTCGGGATTGCAGATCAGCACGAGCTCGGCGCCCACCAGAGCCAGTCCCCGGTTGACGCCGGCCCCGTAGCCCAAGTTGCGACCGCTACGCAGCACCCGGACGTCCGGCCCGCTCTCCTCGAGCTGCTCGACCGAACCATCGGTGGAGGCGTTGTCGACCACGATCACCTCATCGACACCGCCGGCCCGGAGCGAAGCCACGCAGGCCAGTAGGGCTTGTCCGGCGTCGTGGTTCACGACGACCGCTCCGAGCGGCAGCGTCACGTTCCTGGGAAGGGCCTGATCACTCGCCCGCCCGCAGGGCGCCCACCAGGCGACCCAGGGCATCCTCCCAGGGAGGCAAGGGAGCGAAGCCCTGGGCCCGCCACGCCATGTTGTCCAGAACGGAGTTGGCCGGCCGGGGAGCGGGGCGAGGGGGATCGAGCTCGGCGGTGGTGATGGGCTCGACGCGCGCGCTGTCCTGGCCGGCTGCCTCGAGAACGGCTCGGGCGAAACCGAACCAGGTGGTCTCACCCTGGTTGGTGAGATGGAACACGCCCGGCAGCCGGTTGCGGCACACGACGGCCAGGGCACGGGCGAGATCGGCGGTGAAGCTCGGACTACCGCGCTGGTCGTCCACGAAACGAAGCTTGCCCGGCTGGTCCCCCAGTCTCAGGACGGTTCTCACCATGTTGGCGCCGTGATACCCGCACACCCAGGAGGTGCGCACCACGGTGCCGTCATCCCCGAGCTCGAGCTCACCACCGAGCTTGCTCCGGCCGTAGACCGAGAGCGGATTGGGCCTGTCCCACTCGACGTAGGGCAGCGCCGAGGACCCGTCGAAGACGTAGTCCGTGGACACGTACACCACGTGCGTCCGGTACCTCCGAGCCGCCTCGACGACGTTCCTGGTACCGACAGCGTTGACGAGGAAGGCGCGCCCAGGATCGCTCTCGCAGGCGTCCACCGCGGTCCAGGCGGCGCAATGGACCACCACGTGGGGCCGCAGGCCGGCAAAGGCGGCACCGACCAGGTCGCGGTCGGCCACGTCGAGCCGGGCGTGATCGAGAGCGAAGACCTCGTCGTCGCCACGCACCTCGCCCAGCCCCGAGGGGGCCACGCCTCCGGGGGGCACCCCACCGGCGAGCACGTCGGCCACGTCGTGGCCCAACTGACCTCCGGACCCGGTGACCATGACGCGCACGGGACTGCCGCTCGACCCGGCTCGGCGGAGCTTCAGCCGGGCGTCGGAGCCCAGGAGGTCTCGACGACCGGAGCCCGATGGCGCAGCGGCTCCCACCACGAACGGTGGGCCGCGTACCAACGCACCGTCTCGGCCAGTCCGTCCTCGAACCCGATGGTGGGTTCCCATCCGAGCTCCTTGCCGATCTTGGTGCAGTCAAGCAGGTAACGCCGGTCGTGGCCCGGGCGATCGGGGACGATGGTCTTGAGCGACTCCGGCTTTCCCAGAGTGTGGAGCACGGCGTCGGCGATCTCGGCGATGCTCGCCTCCACCCCGCTCCCCACGTGGTAGGTCTCACCGATCCGGCCCCGGGTCAGCACGGCCTCGACGGCCCGGCAGTGGTCGATCACATGCAGCCACTCCCGACGGTTCTCGGTCGAGGCGTACAGGGGCAGGGGCCGGTCATCGAGGGCATTGGCGGTGAACAGCGGGATCACCTTCTCGGGGAACTGAAAAGGCCCGTAGTTGTTCGAGCAGTTGGTGATGGTGACCGCCAAACCGTAGGTCTCGGCGTAGGCACGAACGGCGTGATCGGCTCCGGCCTTCGACGCGTTGTAAGGCGTGCGAGGACGGTAGGGATCCTCCTCGGTGAAGGCGCGGTCGCCCTCGAGCGGCAGGTCCCCGTAGACCTCGCAGGTGGAGATGTGATGGAAGCGGGCGGTACCGGCCCGGCGGGCCGCTTCCAGCATCGACTGGGTCCCGAGCACGTTGGTGCGGAAGAACCGTGCCGGATCGAGGACGGCCAGGCTGTTGTGTGACTCAGCGGCAAAGTGCACGACGGCGTCGATGCGGTGGTCCTCCAGGACAGACAGCGCCCTTTCCGTATCGCACACGTCGCCGTGGACGAACGTGATCGTGTCGGCCACGTCGTCCAGGTCGGCCAAATTGCCGGCGTAGGTCAGGGCGTCGTAGGCGACCACCTCGTCGCCGGGATGGTGCTGGACCCAGTACCGGACGAAGTTCGACCCGATGAAACCGGCACCGCCGGTGACGAGCACGTTCATGGGGGCGATCCTAGACGGCTCAGTCGGGCCTCCTCGTGGAGCAGTGACGCCCCGGCCGACCGGTCACGCCTCCCGATGGAGATGGACCACGTCCCCGGCGTTGACCGTGGTGAAGCGCCCCCCCGAGTCGACCACCAGGTGGCCCGCGGGCGTGACATCGAGCGCCACACCTTTGACCTCGTGGTCGGCCAGCACCACCCGCACTTTCCGCCCGACGGTGCTGCATCGACGCCTGTACTCCGCCGACATACGGCTACCGTCGTCGTCGAGCAGTTCTGTGATCCGGCGATCCAGCTCGGTGAGCAGCGTGGGGAGCACCTGCTCGGGCTCCAGATCGGTGCGCAGCTCGCGCACCATGGAGGTGGCGCCGTGGCGAAGCTCATCGGGCACCTCCGCCGCTGCGGGGCCGTCGTCGGAGGGAGGCCATCGCACGTTCAACCCGATCCCCACCACCACGGCGCGGAGCTCATCGGTCGGCCCGGCCCCGCCGGCGTAGGCCGGGACCGACTCGGCCAGGATGCCCGCCAGCTTCCGGTCACCGACCACGAGGTCGTTGGGCCACTTCAAGTCAGCATCCAGCGACGCGGTCAGTCGACAGGCGTCAGCGGCAGCAAGAGCGGCGGCCACGCTGCACAAGTGGAGCCGATCGGGGCGCAGGTCCGGGACCAGCAAGACCGAGAGGAGGAGGTTGGCGCCGGGGGGGGCGTACCAGCTGCGTCCCAGACGGCCACGGCCGGCGCTCTGGTGGTCGGCCACCGCCACCAAGCCGTGCAGCGGCTGGCGCCGGGCGACGTCGAGGAGGTAGCGGTTGGTGGAGTCGAGCTGACGAAAGAGTCGGACCTCGTGAAAGCAGGTGCCCGGCGGCCCGCTCTCCACCCGATCAGGGCGGGCATCGGGTTCGGAATCCTCGGACATGCGCTCACCCTAGGGGCCGTGCCATGGTGGTAGCCCGTGTTCAGCAAGCTCCTTGTCGCCAACCGAGGTGAGATCGCCGTGCGAGTCATCCGCACGTGCCGGGAGATGGGCATCACCACCGTGGCCGTGTACTCGGAGCTCGATGGCGAGGCCATGCACGTCCGCCTGGCCGACGAGGCCTACGCCCTGGGTGGGCAAACAGCGGCTGAGAGCTACCTGAACACGGACGCCATCCTCCACGCCGTGGAGCGCAGTGGAGCCGAGGCCCTGCACCCGGGCTACGGCTTCTTCTCCGAGAATGCCGACTTCGCCCGAGCCGTCACCGGACGCGGCGTGGTCTTCGTGGGCCCGCCAGCCGACGCCATCGAGATCATGGGCGACAAGATCAGCTCGCGGCGAGCGGCCGAAGCCGCCGGTGTCCCCGGCGTCCCCGGCCGCACCGAGCCGCTGAGGGATCCCTCCGAGGTGGCCGATTTCGGCGAGAGCCACGGGTGGCCGGTGGCGATCAAGGCCGCCTTCGGCGGGGGTGGGCGCGGCATGAAGGTGGTGTGGGGCGCCGAGGAGGCGGCCCAGGCCATGGAGTCCGCCCAACGCGAAGCGCAGGCCTACTTCGGCCGGCCCGAGATCTACCTCGAGAAGTACCTGGACTGGCCCCGCCACATCGAGATGCAGATCCTGGCCGACAGCCAAGGCACCGCCTTGTGGCTCGGCGAGCGGGACTGCTCGTCCCAGCGGCGCAACCAGAAGCTCATCGAGGAGAGCCCCGCTCCGGCCTTCCCCGACGACATCCGACGAGCCATGGGTGCGGCGGCCGTGACCGTGGCCAAGGCCTGCGGGTACGTGAACGCGGGAACGGTCGAGTTCCTCTACCAGGACGGGGAATTCTTCTTCCTCGAGATGAACACCCGTCTGCAGGTCGAGCACCCGGTCACCGAATGGATCACGGGGCTCGACCTGGTCGCGTGGCAGTTGCGGGTGGCCGCCGGCGAGCCGCTCCCGTTCTCCCAGGGCGAAGTTCGACGACAGGGACACGCCATCGAGGTCCGGATCAACGCCGAGGATCCGACAGGAGGCAGATTCGCTCCTTCGCCCGGCCGGATCGAGGTCCTGCGGCCCCCCGGCGGGCTCGGCGTCCGTCTGGATGCCGGCTACGAATCGGGCGACACGGTGAGCCAGTACTACGACAACCTCATCGGCAAGCTGGTGGTGTGGGGCCCGGACCGGGAAACGGCACGGCGCAGGATGCTGCGGGCACTGGGCGAAACCCTGATCACCGGGGTATCGACCACCATTCCGGCCGACCTGGTGATCTTGGATCATCCCGACTTCGTCGCCGCCAAGCACTCGACCCGCTGGGTGGAGGACCGCCTCGACCTCAGCTCGATCGAGGCACCCCTCTCGCCGCCGCCGGCCTCGGCCGACGAAGCCGGGCGGGAGCCCCCCCGGGTCCTGCGGGAGGTCACAGCCGAAGTCGACGGCCGGCGCTACAGGGTCAAACTGTGGGTCCCGGAGGTGACGGTCGTGGCTCCGGCCGGCGCCCGCTCGGGGAACCGACCCACCCGGCCCCGAAGCGCGGCCACGGGATCCGGGTCGGGCACCGTCGTCGTTCCCATGCAGGGCACGATCGTGAAGGTCCTGGTGGCCGAAGGCGACAGGGTCGAGGTCGGTCAGACCGTGTGTGTGTTGGAAGCGATGAAGATGGAGAACGCCGTGGTGGCGGAGAAGGCCGGTATGGTCACCGAGGTGAGAGTGGCAGCCGGAGACTCGGTGGGACCCGGTGACGTCATCGCCCTGATCGAGTGACCGAACGAGCCAAGTGACCGAACGAGCCAAGTGACCGAGAATGCCAAGGAAACGGCCCGGGCGGCCGTCGAGGATCACTTGGCCGACCTGCTGGCACTGAGCCGAGCCGTCCACGACGACCCCGAGCTCTGTTTCGAGGAGCATCATGCCGCGCAAGCGGTGAGCCAGGCCCTGTCCCGGGGGGGCCTCGAGGTGGAGACCGGCGTCTGCGGTCTGCCGACGGCCGTGCGGGCCACCACCGGCACCGGTCCCCTCTCGGTCGTGGTGTGCGCCGAGTACGACGCCCTGGCCGGAGTGGGACACGCCTGTGGCCACAACCTGATCGCGGCGGCGGCGGTCGGGGCGGGTATCGGACTGGCCGCTGTCACGGGACAGGTGGGCCTCAAGGTGACGGTCCTGGGGACGCCGGCCGAGGAGGGCGGTGGCGGGAAGATCTTCCTGCTCGAGGGGGGAGCCTTTGCCGGTGCTCACGCGGCCATGATGGTTCACCCCTGGCACGAGAACCGACTCGGTGCCCGGTGCCTGGCCGTCGACCACCTCGAGGTTCGCTATACCGGCCGGGAAGCTCACGCCGCCTCCTCCCCCCAAAAGGGGGTGAACGCCGGTGACGCCATGGTCGTGGCCCAAGTCGCCATCGGGCTCCTGCGCCAACACCTCGAGCCGGGCGACCTGGTCCACGGAATCGTCGTCGAGGGCGGAGACGCCGCCAACGTCGTGCCCAAGCAGACCATTGGGCATTTCATGGTGAGGGCGCCCACCCTGGAGGCGCTCGCCACCCTCCGGCCCCGAATCGAGCACTGCTTCGAGGCGGGGGCCTTGGCCACCGGTTGCACCTTGGCCATCCGCCCGCTCTCGCCCACCTACTCCGACTACGTGGCCGACGAGCCACTGCTGGCTGCCTGGCGGTCCAACGCCGAGTCACTGGGAAGGCAATTCCCGGCCGACGACGACGGAGAGCCGCTCCCGGTGGTGTCCACCGACATGGCCAACGTGTCGCGTGCCGTCCCGACCATCCACCCGTTCTTGGGTCTGGAGGCGGGAGGCGCCATGGTCCATCAGCCCGCCTTCGCCGAAGCGGCGTTGGGCCCCAGTGCCGAACAGCTCGTGGTCGACGGCGCCCTGTCCATCGCCTTCACCGCCATCGACGCCGCCTCGGATCCGGATCTGCGCCGACACCTGCTCGGGGCGGCCGTCGTGTGACTCGGCTGACCGGCAGCGGGCTGACCGGCGGGGCGGGGCCGGTCAGCGACCGGGCTGGTAGACGCCGAACTCCTGGCGCAGCACGTCCGAGACCTCGCCCAAGGTGGCCATGGCCTTGAGCGCCCGGCGCATGGGGACGAGCAGGTTCTCGGTGCCCCTGGCCGCCCGCTGCACATCGGCCAGGGCGGCATCGACCTCCGATTGGTCCCGCCGGGACCGCACCCCCCGGGTGCGCTCGACCTGGGCCCGCTGCAGCGCCGGGTCGATGGGGAACACCTCGCCGGCCTCGTCGGCCTCCTCGACGAAGCGGTTCACTCCCACGACGATCTTCTCGCCGTCGTCCACCGCCTTGGCGTAGGCGTAGGCAGCCTGCTCGATCTCACCTTGCATGAACCCTGCCTCGATGGCCGCCACGGCCCCGCCCATCTCGTCGATCCGATCGAGGTAGTCCCAGGCGGCCCGTTCGACCTCGTCGGTCAACTTCTCCACGAAGTACGAACCTGCCAGCGGGTCGACGGTGTCGGTCACGCCCGACTCGTAGCCCACCACCTGCTGGGTTCGCAGGGCGATCTTGGCGGCCTTCTCGGTGGGCAGGCCCAGCGCCTCGTCGTAGCCGTTGGTGTGCAGGCTCTGGGTGCCGCCCAGTACGGCGGACAGGGCCTGGATGGTGACACGCACGATGTTGATCTCGGGCTGCTGAGCGGTGAGGGTCGATCCCCCCGTCTGGGTGTGGAAGCGCATCAGTTTCGAGCGTTCGTCGGTGGCCCCGAAACGCTCGGTCATGATCTTGGCCCACATGCGCCGTGCTGCCCGGAACTTGACCGCCTCCTCGAACAGGTTGTTGTGGGCGTTCCAGAAGAAGCTCAGGCGCGGGGCAAAAGCGTCCACGTCGAGGCCGGCCACTTTGGCCGCCTCCACATAGGCGATGCCGTTGGCCATGGTGAAGGCGATCTCCTGGACGGCGGTCGATCCCGCCTCACGGATGTGGTACCCGGAGATGGAGATGGTGTTCCAACTCGGTAGTCGCTCGGCGCAGTAGGCGAAGGTATCGGTGATGAGCCGCATCGAGGGCCGGGGAGGGTACACGTAGGTTCCCCGGGCCACGTACTCCTTCAGGATGTCGTTCTGGATGGTGCCGCCCAGCAATCTCGGATCGATGCCGTTCTCCTCGGCCACCAGTTCGTAGAGCAGCAGAAGAATGGCGGCCGTGGCGTTGATGGTCATCGAGGTGGTGACCTTGTCCAGCGGCAGACCGGCCAACAGAAGGCGCATGTCGGCCAGCGAGTCGATGGCCACACCCACCTTGCCCACTTCACCGTCGGCCCGCGGATGGTCGGAGTCGAGCCCCATCTGGGTCGGCAGGTCGAAGGCACAGGACAGACCCGTCTGGCCGGCCTCCAACAGGAATTTGAACCGCTCGTTGGTGACCTCGGCCGTCCCGAAGCCGGCGTACTGACGCATGGTCCAGAGCCGACCGCGGTACATGGTCGGGTAGATCCCCCGGGTGTAGGGCGCCGCGCCGGGTTGGCCCAGCTTCTCGGCCGCGTTCCAACCCCCGAGGTCGTCGGGGCCGTAGACCGGCCGCACCTCGATGCCCGAACCGGTCCAGCGTCCCTCGGCACGTGGCCCGGTCACCGAGGAGTCGTCGTCGGCGCCGCTGCCTGCCACCTTTCCAGGTTACTCAGGGTGTGATCGGCGTCCGGCTCAACCGTGGTGCGGCATGCAGAGGTCGTCGTACTCGGCGACCACGATCTCCCCCGCATCGAGGCCACAGGCGGGACAGGCAGGGTCGCGCTGCAGCTTGAAGGTCCGGAAGGTCTCCTCCAGCGCGTCGTAGGCCAGGAGACGGCCCACCAGCGGGTCGCCCAGACCCAGGAGCATCTTGATGGCCTCGATGGCCTGGATCGACCCCACGATCCCGGGGAGCACCCCCAACACACCGGCCTCGGCGCACGACGGCGCCAGCTCGGCCGGCGGCGGTTGCGGCACGAAGCAGCGGTAGCAGGGCCCCTGGTAGGGCGCGAACACCGTCACCTGGCCCTCGAAGCGGAAGATCGAGCCGTGCACCACCGGGATCCCCTTGAGCAGCGAGGCGTCGTTCACCAGATACCGGGTGGGGAAGTTGTCGGTGCCGTCGACGATCAGGTCGTAGCCGTCGATGACGTCGAGGATGTTGTCGGCACCCAAGCGCACGTCGTAGGTCACCACGTCGACGTCGGGGTTCAGGGCGGACAGCGTCTTCTTGGCCGAGTCGACCTTCCGCTCGCCGATCCGGTCCATGTTGTGCAGGAGCTGGCGCTGCAAGTTGGAGGCGTCCACCACGTCCATGTCGACGATGCCGATGGTGCCCACGCCGGCAGCGGCCAGATAGAGCCCGGCCGGCGAACCCAATCCACCGGCTCCGAGGAGAAGGACCCTGGCGTCGAGGAGCCGCAGCTGACCCTCCTCACCCACCTCGGGGAGCAGAAGATGGCGCTGGTAGCGGTTGCGCTGCTCGGGACTGAGCGAACGAGGCGTGACCCAATGACGACCTTCGTCCTTCCATCGATTGAAGCCACCCACCATGGATACGACGTCGCGGTACCCGAGATCGCCGAGGGTCTTGGCGGCGAACGCGGAGCGATTGCCGCCAGCGCAGTAGACGACGACGGGCCGGGACTTGTCCGGAACCCGGCCCTCGGCCTGGAATTCGAGAAAGCCACGCGGGAGGTGGATCGCCCCCGGTAGCGCTCCCTGCTGGTACTCGTCCGCTTCGCGCACATCGAGCACCGCCACCTCTCCCAGGCGCGCCGCCACGTCCTCGGGTGTGGCCTCCCGGATGGCCGCCTTGGCCTGATTGAGCAGGTCACGGGTGGTAGCCATGTGTCCTCCTCCTGTGACGGGGTCCTACCCGTACGCCACCGTGGTCCGTAAAAACGCTACCAGCCAGGTCATCATTCCCGACCGAGGAGACGCCCCGGCCCGGCTGTAGCGTCGCCGGTCGTGGAGCTGGCCGAGGTGGTGCGGCGCAGGCGCATGGTCCGCAGTTTCTCCGGAGCCCGACCGGAGACGGCAACACTGGATCGCATCTTGGGCTTCGCCTTGCGGGCGCCGAGCGCCGGCAACAGCCAGGGGTGGGAGGCGGTCGTCCTCGAGGGGGAGGAACAGACCGGGCGGTTCTGGGACGCCACCACGACCGAGCAGTGGCGGCGGACGTCCCGACGCTGGCGGCAGCTGAGCCGGGCGCCGGTGGTGGTGGCCCTCTTCTCCCATCCCGGCGCCTACTTGGCCCGCTACTCGGAGCCGGACAAGGTGAGCTCCGGGCTGGGCGGCGGAATCGAGGCGTGGCCCGTGCCGTACTGGGACGTCGATGCCGGCATGGCCGCACTGCTCCTCCTGCTGGGGGCGGCGAACGAGGGGCTCGGTGCCTGCTTTCTCGGGAACTTCCGGGGAGAAGCCGAGCTGCGGCGGACCCTCGGGGTTCCCGACGACCGCCGCTACGTCGGCGCCGTGCTCGTCGGTCAGCCCGGATGCGACGAGCGGCCCGGAGCTTCAGCCGGCCGCGCCCAGCACACCATCGAGGAGGTGTTCCATCGGAGCCGGTGGTGAGGGGGGACACCGCCGGGCCCGGCCCGGGACGTCCCGCCCGGCGAGGTCTCGAGCCAGGTGCCCGGCAAGGCCACTCGGTCACCATCGGTCCATGGCTCTGGTCGAATCGGGCGACCGCCCCGTTGAACCGCCAGCCGGTCCGCCGACGGCGGACAGCTGTCCGGCCCCGACCCTTCGCGTCATCCCATGGCGCGACCAGCTGGTCGACGCCCTGGGGGTCGATCCTCGCTCGCTGTACGTCGAGCAGTTCTGGCTCCCGGTGATCGGCCCCACCTGCACGTGGTTGCTCAGGCACCTGGCCGCCCGACTCGAGCGAGAAGAGGCGGGGCTTCGAATCGACCTGGACGATGCGGCCAGAGCCCTGGGACTGGCCGTACGCCAGGGGCGCCATTCGCCCTTCGGCCGGGCCATGTCTCGCTGCATCGTGTTCGACCTGGCCCGCTGGCAGGGTCCACAGACCCTGGCTGTGCGCCGGAAGCTCCCGCCGCTGTCGAGGCGCTACCTGCTGCGCCTGCCGTCGCGCCTGCAGGACGCGCACGAACGGTGGACGGCCGCCCAGCCCCGACCCGGTTCCCTCGAGCACCATCGTCTACGGGCGAGGCGGCTGGCTCTCGCTGTCGTAGCCCTGGGCGAACCCTTCGACTCGGCCGAGACCCAACTCGTGCGCTGGGGTGTCCATCCGTCGCTCACCCACGACGCCGTGGCCTGGGCCCGGACTCAGTGGCCGGAGCTCGCCGCCAACCCGTAATCGGGTCGTCGCCTCTTCGAAACACAGCGTTCATCTGGCGGCTTTACCCTTCTGCTATGGCCACCTTCCTCGTTCGAGTGGCCTTGTCCGACCGGCCCGGCGCCCTGGGCGCCGTGGCCAGCCGGATCGGCGCCGTGAGGGGGGACGTCGTCTGCGTCGAGATCCTCGAGCGGTCCGATGGACGCGCCCTGGACGAGTTCGTGGTCGACCTGGCCGACCAGTCCCTCCTGGACCTGCTGATCAGCGAGATCGAGGAGGTTGACGGAGTGGCCGTGGAGGCCGTCAGGCAGCTGGGTCACGGGGGCCGCCTCCATCGACAAGAGGCGTACGACGGTGCCGTTGCCGTCCTGTCGGAGCACACCCCGCAGGGGGTGCTCACCGTCGTGGCCGCACTGGCGCGGAAGGAGCTGGACGCCATCTGGTCGGCGGTCGTCGACACGAGCGGGGGCGATGGGGGCGTCCTGTGCGCCGACGGCCGCGTACCGGCGGCGCGATGGTTGGTGGCTCACGCCCAGGAGAGGACGGCGACACCTGTGTCCCAGGCCCCCGACATCCTCTGCGCCGAAATGGCGAGCTGGGACCTCCTGCTCATGGTCGGACGGCCGGGCTGGCCTTTCGTCGGGGCCGAGCAAGGCCGTCTGGAGGCCCTGGCCCGGCTGGCCGACGCCCGATGGGCCGGCCTGGCCCGACCGGGGACGAGCCACGCTCACCCCAGCGGGTGGGCCGATCCCGCCAGCGAGGCCGATCGACTCAGGCCTATCGGCTCAGCCCGATCGATTCAGGCCGAGCTTTCGGGGGGCCGCAGGGGGACGGGATCGGAGCCGTAGCGATCGAGGAACTCGAGCAGGGTGCGGACGCCGAACCCGGTGGCACCCTTGGTCAGCGTTCCGCTGCTCTCGTCGCTACGGGCCGGGCCGGCGATGTCGAGGTGGGCCCAACCGGCGCCTTCCACGAAGCGTTCGAGCAACAGGGCGGCCACGATGGCTCCGGCCTGACCGGCTTTGCCCACGTTCTTCATATCGGCCACCTCTGAATCGATGTCGGCCCCGTACTCGAAGGCAAGTGGCAGCGGCCACAGCCGCTCACCGGCCCGGGCCGAGGCCGACCTGAGCCGGTCCACCAGCACTTCGTCGTTCCCGAAGATCCCCCCGATCGACCTTCCCAGGGCGACGACGGAGGCGCCGGTCAAAGTGGCGATGTCGACGATGACGTCGGGCGAGAGCTCGCTGGCCAAGACCAGGCCGTCGGCCAGGACGAGACGGCCTTCGGCGTCGGTGTTGAGCACCTCGATGGTCTTGCCGTTGCGAACGGTGAGCACGTCGCCGGGCTTCTGTGCCCGTCCGCCCGGCATGTTCTCCGTGACCGGAGCGATGGCCGTGACCCGAATCCGTACACCCAGATCAGCACACGCACCCAGTGTGGCCAGCACGGCAGCGGCGCCGCTCATGTCCGTCTTCATGGTGACCATGGCATCGGGCGACTTCAACGACAGACCACCGGAATCGAAGGTGATGCCCTTACCCACCAGAACCACATGGGGCACCCGGCCGTTCACTGCGACCGGGTCGGCGGGCTCGAATTCGGCTCGGAGCAATCGGGGGGGCTCGGCCGAACCGCGGGCTACGCCGAGGAGCCCTCCCAGTCGCTCCGCCTCGATGCGCTGCTCGTCCCAAGCTTCGAAGCGCACG
>JASHZK010000051.1 GCA_030042575.1 Acidimicrobiales bacterium | reverse complement strand
AGCTGTTCGGACAGCGCCTTGGGGTCGTCCTCGATCTGGTGCCACACCAGGGCGTGCAGGTGCGAGAGCACGAGATGGAACATCGTGCGGGCATCGTGCTCGACGTCGCCGCCCCGGATCTCGCCGCGCCGAGCGGCGCCGGCCACCTCGCGTTCGAAGACCTCGAGGAAGGGCCGGCGTACCGCCGCGAGCTCCTGGGGACGCGACTGGGCCAGGCGCAGGTGCTCGCCGGCCAAGGCGGCCGCATAGGGCAGGCGGCCATCGGCGCTCAGGAACCGAAACAGCCCCACCACCACCGCCCGCAGGCGCTCGGCCGGGGGACGGCGGGCCACCATGGCGTCGAGGGCCTGGGCCCCGCGCCGGGCGTCGTCGGCGAACAGGGCCACCAGGAGCTCGTCCTTGGAGGAGAAGCAGCGGTAGAAGCTCTTGCGCGAGCTGCCGGCGGCCGACACCACCTGGTCGACGGTGAAGCCGGTGCCCCCCGCCACCCACATGAGCGAGCGAGCCGCCTCCACCAGCCGCCCGGCGGTCTCCGACATCGGGCGGGTCGACGTGGACACGGCCTGGAGGGCCATGGTGCGGCAAACTATCATCCCGGAGAACACCGTTCTCCGCCGGGCTGGTCGTTCGGTGGGGCGGGCTGTGCGCCGGGCACCGACCGAGGGGGATGGACATGGGCGAGACGATCGGGCTGGTCATCGACGGGGTGGTGGTGGCGGGAGCCGATCCCCCTTACGCGGTCCACAATCCGGCCCGCCCGGCCGAGGTGGTCTTCGACGCCCCCTCGGCGTCAGCCGATCAGCTCGACGCCGCCGTCGCCGGTGCCCGTCGGGCCCAGCCGGCGTGGGCCGCCCTCCACGGCAAGGAGCGCTTCGACCTGGTGCGCAGGGCGGCGGCCGCCGCTGGAGCCGCCGTCGAAGCCGGCGACCTTGCCCGCCTGCTCACCCGCGAGCACGGCAAGGTGTTGTGGGAGGCCGCCTTCGACGCAGGCACCATCGGCGGCATGGCCGAGGCCTTCGCCCCCTTGGCCGCCGAGGCCCTCGAGGGGCGCCACCTGCCCGGCCGGGGGCGCAGCACCCGGGTGGTGGCCGAGCCCCACGGGACGGTGGCCGCCATCTTGCCCTTCAACTGGCCGGTGTCGGTGCTCGGCAACAAGATCCTGCCGGCGCTGTTCATGGGCAACACCGTGGTGGTGAAAGCTCCCCCGACCTGTCCGGGCGCGGTGCTGGCGGTGGCCGCCGCCATGGCCCGGGCCCTCCCTCCCGGCGTGGTCAACGCCGTGAACGGTCCCGGCCCGGAGCTGGGGCGGGCCCTCGTCGCCCATCCCGGCGTCGACATGGTGTCCTTCACCGGAGGGGTGCCGGCCGGCCGCTCGGTCATGGAGGCGGCAGCCGGGGGGCTGACCCCGGTGGTGCTCGAGCTCGGCGGCAACGACCCGGCCCTGGTTGCTCCCGACGTGGAGATCGACGAGGCCCTGGCCGAGAAGATCTTCGGCGCCACCTTCATCACCACCGGTCAGGTGTGCATGGCGGTGAAGCGCCTGTACGTGCCCCGGGCCAAGGTGCCGGCCATGGTGGAGGCCCTCGTGGACCGGGTCGGTCGCGAGGTGGTGGGCGACGGCCTGGCCGAGGAGGTCACCATGGGACCCATCCACCGCCACAGCGACCGCCGGCGCGTCGAAGCCATGCTCTCGCAGGCCGAGGCCGACGGCGCCACCGTGCACCGTCCGGGCCGCATCCGCGACGAGGACGTGGCCGGCGGCGGCTACTTCGTGTCGCCGGCCATCGTCGAGAAGGCGCCGGAGACCACCCCCATCGTGGCCGAGGAGCAGTTCGGTCCGGCCCTTCCCGTCCTCGGCTACGACACGCTGGAGCAGGCGCTGGCCCGGGCCAACGACACCGCCTACGGCCTGTGCGCCTCGGTGTGGACCGGGGACGGGGAGCTGGCCACCAGCCTGAGCCGGCGCCTCGAGGCCGGCACCGTGTTCGTGAACAACCACGGGACCTCGGCCATGGACCACCGGGCCCCCTTCGGCGGGTGGAAGCACTCCGGCTTCGGTGTGGAGCTCGGGCCCGAGGGCATGCTGGCCTTCACCCGGTCCCGGACGATCTTGGCGTTCGACGCTTAAGGAGGCTGGCCCCATGTTGGACCTTCTCGTGAAAGGCGCCACGGTCGTCGACGGAACCGGTGCACCGGCCAGACGCGCCGACGTCGCCGTGCGCCAGGGCAAGGTGGTGGCCGTGGGGACGGTGGACGAACCGGCGGCCAAACACCTCAACGCCGACGGTCTCATGGTGGCGCCGGGCTTCGTCGACATCCACACCCACTACGACGCCCAGCTGTTCTGGGACCCGACCGCCAGTCCCTCACCGCTCCACGGCGTCACCACCGTGGTCGGCGGCAACTGCGGCTTCTCACTGGCACCGGCCGGTCCCGAGCACTCCGACTACCTCGCCCGCATGATGGCGCGAGTCGAGGGCATGCCCATCGAGGCCCTGGAGTTCTTGGATTGGGAGTGGAGCGGCTTCGGGGAATGGCTGGGCCGTCTCGACGGGCACATCGGGGTGAACGCCGGGTTCCTGGCCGGCCACTCCGCTCTGCGCCGCTCGGTGATGGGCCCCGACGCCGTCGGCGTCCCGGCCACCGCCGCCCAGACCGCGGCCATGGCCGATCTGCTGCGCACGTGCTGCGCCGAGGGGGCGCTGGGCTTCTCCACCTCGCAGGCCCACACCCACAACGACGGCGACGGCCAACCCGTCCCTTCGCGGGCGGCGGCCCGGGCCGAACTGGAGGCGCTGTGCCGGGCCCTGTCGCAGTGCCCGGGCACCACCCTGGAGATCATCGTGCCCGGATGCATCAACGGCTTCTCCGACGAGGAGGTGGAGCTGCTCGGGACGCTGTCGCTCCTGGCCAACCGTCCGGCCAATTGGAACGTGCTCGGAGTCTCGGCCATGAACCCGGCCGGTTGCCAGCGCCAGCTGGCCGCTTCCGACGCGGCCGCCGAGCGCGGCGCCGTGGTGGTGGCCCTCACCCTGCCCCACACCATGAAGATCCGCCTGTCCTTCGAGCACGGGGCAATCCTCGACGCCCTGCCCGGCTGGCGGGAGCTGTTCGCCGTGTCGAAGGAGCAGCGCCTGGCCCGGTTGTCCGATCCGGCCGAGCGGGCCCGGCTGGACCAGGGAGCCCGCTCCAAGGAGGCCGGCATCCTCGGGGCCCTGGCCAACTGGAAGAACCTCAGGATCGAGGAGACCTTCAACCCGGCCAACGCCGGCTACGAGGGTCGGTCGGTCAGTGACGTGGCCGCCGAGGTGGGCAAAGAGCCCTTCGACGCCCTGCTCGACATCGTGGTGGCCGACGGGCTGCGCACCGGGCTGCGCCCGCCCATCCCCGAGACCGAGGCCGACTGGGAGCTGCGGGCCGAGGTGTGGCAAGACCCGCGCACCATCGTGGGCGGCTCCGATGCCGGCGCCCACCTGGACGTGATGTGCGGGGCCATCTACTCCACGTCGATGCTGGGGGACGGCGTTCGCAAGCGGAAGCTGCTGTCGTGGGAGGAGGCGGTGCGCCAGCTCACCGAGCTGCCCGCCCGGCTCTACGGCCTGCGACATCGGGGCCGGATCGCCGAGGGCTACTTCGCCGACTTGGTCCTCTTCGATCCCGCCACCGTCGGCCACGGCCCCGAGCGCACGCGCGACGACCTGCCGGGAGGGGCCAGCCGCCTCTACGCCGAGGCGGAAGGGATCGAGCACGTGCTCGTGAACGGCACCGAGATCGTGTCCGGTGGCCGGTTCACCGGTGAGCTGCCCGGGACGGTCCTGCGCTCGGGAGCCGACACCGACACCGTGACCGTGCCCGGCGGCAAAGCAGCGTGAGCGCGCTGCGCAGCTGCTCGGCCAGAGCCGCCGTGGCCCACCGGGCCGGCCAGCCGCTGTCGGTCGAGGAGATCGAACTCGACGAGCCGGGTCCCCACGACGTGCTGGTGCGCATGGCCGCCAGCGGGGTGTGCCACTCGGACCTGTCGGTGTTGAACGGCACCATCCCCTTCGTGTTCCCCACCGTGCTCGGCCACGAAGGGGCAGGGGTGGTCGAGGCCGTGGGCGGGGCGGTCACCCGGGTCCAGCCTGGTGACCACGTGGTGCTGACCTGGATGCCGCCGTGCCGGCACTGCTTTTTCTGCCTGGCCGGCCAGCCCATGTTGTGCGAGAACGGCCTGACCGCCGCCCTGGGCGGGAACTACGCCAGCGTGGGCGGGACCCGCCTGGTGCGGGGACTGGGGACGGCCACCTTCGCCGAACGCACCCTGGTGCCCGAGGGCGGGGCCGTGGCCGTCGACTCCTCGGTGCCACTGGAGCTGGCCGCCCTGGTCGGCTGTGCCCTCACCACCGGAGTGGGGGCGGTGTGGAACACCGCCGAGCTGCGCCCGGGCACGGCGGTGGCGGTGATCGGCTGCGGCGGGGTGGGCCTGTCGGTCGTCCAAGGAGCACGCCTGGCCGGCGCCTCCCAGATCGTGGCTGTCGACCCGGTTCCGGCCAAGCTGGAGATGGCCGAGGCGATGGGGGCGACAGCCGGCATCGACGGCACCGGCGACGTCGCCGCCGCCGTGCGGGCCCTCACCGGTGGGAGGGGCGCCGACACGGTGTTCGAAGTGGTGGGGCGGCCCGAGACCATACGAAGCGCCTTCGATGCCGCCCGGCGGGGGGGCGACGTGGTGCTGGTGGGAGCCGGCGCCCCCGACGCCGAGGTGCGCTTCAACGCCATGGAGCTGTTCTTGAGCGGCAAGACCATCAAGGGCTGTGTGTACGGGTCCACCGATCCCGACCGCGACTTCCCCGTCCTCATCGAGGCCATCCGCAGTGGCGCCGTCGACGCCTCGGCCCTGGTGAGCCGGCGTGTCGCCCTGGAGGAGATCAACGACGCCTTCTCGGCCATGGAGGCAGGGACCGTGGCCCGCAGCGTGATCGTCTTCGACCAGTGACCACCTCGGGAGAAGGGTCCGGCACCGATGCCGGCCGGACGCCGGTGAGCGACCGTTGACGGCCAAGCCCGCTGGTCTGGAGGTGGTCGACGCCGACGGACATGTGGCCGAATCGATCGAGTTCTTCGGGGAGCTGTTCGGGCGTTTTCCCGGTCAGGTCACGGTGCGCCGCGACACCAGGCTGGGGGTGCTGGTCGAAGGCCGGCCCGTTCCCGACTACGAGGGACCCGGTGCCGGCTGTCCGCCCGATCAGGGGCTCACCACCGCTGCCGGTGTCGACCCCCACAGCGTCGACGGGGTGCTGGCCAACGCCGACGAGGACGGCATCGACTACATGGTGCTGTTCCCCAGCTTCGGTCTGTGCGTGCCGGCCATAGAGGATCCTGTCCTGGCCGAGGGTGTCGCCCGTATGTACAACCGCTGGATCTCCGGCTACTGCGCCGAGGGCCGGGGTCGCCTGCATGGGGCAGCGGTGACGCCGGTGGAGCAGGTCCCCAAGGCGGTGTCGGTCATGACCGAGGCCAAGGAGCTGGGGTTGGCCTGCACCGTGGTTCCCCCGGCGTTGCGCCGGCGCAACTTGGACCACCCCGACCTCGACCCGCTCTACGGCGCCGCCGAGGAGCTCGACATGGCCCTGGCCGTGCACGGTGCCCCCGGCATCCACCTGCCCAAGATCGGCGTCGACCGCTTCACCAATTACATCCAGGTGCACTGCGTGAGCTTCCCCTTCGACCAGATGACGGCCATGACCGCCCTGGTGAGCGGCGGGGTCTTCGACCGTCATCCCCGACTGCGGGTGGCCTTTTTGGAGTCGGGAGCGGGATGGCTCCCGTGGTTCGTCGAGCGTCTGGGCGAGCACTACCGGTCGCGCGGCGACTGGATCGACGGTGGTTGGCGCCGGCCCCCCGCCGAGTACGTGGCGGCCGGCAACGTGTGGATCACCTGCGAGCCCGACGAAGGGACCCTGCCGGCGGTGACCGAGGCGTTGGGCGACCGATGCGTGATGTTCGCCAGCGACTATCCGC
>JASHZK010000050.1 GCA_030042575.1 Acidimicrobiales bacterium | reverse complement strand
ACGAGATGACCGTGATCCACCTCGACGACTTCGAGTCGGTCACCGCCGCCGACCCGCCCAGCATCGGGGTCATCGCCACCCCGGCGTCCGCCGCCCAGGACGTGGCCGATCGCATGGTGGGGGCGGGGGTCGGGTCGGTGCTCAATTTCGCCCCCCGGGTCCTGCACGTTCCCAGCCACGTGCTCCTGCGCTACGTGGACCTGTCGATCGAGTTGCAGGTCATGAGCTTCTACCTGTCGCACCGAGACCATCCCGGTTCGGCGGCGGCCTCCTCGCCCCTGCCCCACCCGGTGGGGTTGAGCCCGGCCGGACCTTCCTGACGCGGGGTCGGCGGTCGCCGGGCTGCTTGTAGCGTTGTGGCGGTGTCCGTCGTCGTCGTAGGGCTCGACCAAGAGCGCACGCCGCTGGGCCTCCTCGAGCGAGTGGCCTTCTCCGAGGAGCTGCTGGCCAAGGCCCTGGCCCAGCTGCGCGACCGCCTCCCGCTGTCGGAGGTGGTGGTGCTCTCGACGTGCCTGCGCACCGAGATCTACGCCGTGGTCGATCGCTTCCATCAGGGCGTGGAGCTCCTCCACGAATTCCTGGCCGACCGGGCCGGCCTGTCGGTGGAGGAGCTGTCCGGTCACCTGGACGTCCTCTTCGACGACGCCGTGGCCGTGCACATCTTCGAGGTGGCAAGCGGACTGTGCTCGGCGGTGGTGGGGGAGACCGAGGTGCTGGGTCAGGTGCGGCGGGCCCTGGAGGTGGCCGAGGCCGAGCGCGCTGCCGGGCCCGTGCTGTCGGGGCTCTTCCGCCGGGCCGTGCAGACCGGGCGCAAGGTACGAAGCGGCACGGGCATCTCCCGGGGGGCCACGTCCTTGGCCCATGTGGCGCTGTCGCTCGCCGCCGAGCATCTGGGCGACCTCTCGGGACGCAAGGTGGTGGTGGTGGGGGCCGGCGACATGGGCGAGAGCCTGGTGACCGCCCTCGACACCCGCCACGATCCCTCGACGGTGGTGGTCGTCAACCGCAGCCGGCACCGGGCCCGGGAGCTGTCGGAGGCGGTGGGCGGGCGCGCCGCCGGTCTCGACGAGTTGGCCACCGCCGTGCAGGGGGCCGACGCCGTGCTCGTTTCCACCGGGGCGGACACCGTCGTGGTCGACCGCGACCTGCTGGCTCCGATCGGGGCTTCTCGGGCCGAAGAGGGGCGCCCCCCCGTCGTCGTGGTCGACCTGGCCGTGCCCCGCAACGTCGAGCCGTCGGTGAAGGGGTTGGCGGGCATCGCCCTCTTCGACATGGACGACCTCACCGCCCACGCCGGTCGTGCCCTGGAGGAGCGTCGAGGTGAGCTGTCGGCGGCCCGGGCCATCGTGGCGCGTGAGGTCGAGCGTTACCGGGCCGACGAACGGGCCCGGGGGGCGGCGCCGGTGGTGGCCGCCCTGCGCGCCCGGGTGGACGAGTTGCGCCGGGCCGAGCTGTCCCGCCGCCGCGCCCGGCGCGGTGACCTCGACAGCGCCCAGTGGGACGAGGTGGAGGCGGTCGTGCGTGACGTGCTGGCCAAGTTGCTGCACCAGCCCACGGTGGCCCTGAAGGAGGCGGCCGGGACGCCGCGCGGCGAACGGCTGGTCGAGGCGCTGCGGGCCCTGTTCGACCTCTGAGCCGGTGACCGGGGCGCGCCGGGTGGAGCCAGTGGCGCCGACCCTGCGCATCGGGACCCGGGGTTCCCCCCTGGCCCTGGCCCAGGCGCAGTCCGTTGCCGATCGGCTGGCGGCCTCGGCCGCCGTCGCCCGCGTGGAGCTGGTGGTGGTGCGCACCACCGGCGACGTGGAGCGTGAAGTGCCGATCGAGCGGCTGGCCGGGCAGGGAGCCTTCGTCAAGGAGGTGCAGCTGGCCGTGCTCGAAGGCCGGGCCGATCTGGCCGTGCACTCGGCCAAGGACCTGCCGGCCGACACCCCTGCCGGACTGGTGCTGGTCTGCGTCCCCGAGCGCATCGACCCCCGTGACGTCCTGGTGGGCTCCTCCCTCGGTGGCTTGGCCCCCGGGGCCAGGGTGGCCACCGGTTCGGTGCGTCGCCGGGCGCAGCTCTCCTGGCTCCGCCCGGACCTCACCTTCGTCGAGTTGCGCGGCAACATGCGTACCCGCCTGGACCGTTCCCGGGCCGTGGGCGCCGGCGTGGTGGCCATGGCCGCCCTGGTCCGCCTGGGCCTGGCCGGCGAGGCCGACGAGGTGCTCGACACCACGACGGTCCTCCCCCAGGTGGGCCAAGGTGCCCTGGCCGTGGAATGCCGGGCGGGCGACGGCGCCCTGCGGGAGCTGCTCGGCACCCTCGACGACGACGGTGCCCATCGGGCGCTGCGGGCCGAGCGGGCCTATCTACGGGCACTGGGCCGGGGGTGCGCCCTGCCGGTGGGGGCTCTGGCCGTTCCCGCCCCCCGAGGTGCTCTGCGCATGGAAGCCGTGTTGGCCACCGGCGACGGCAGGGTCGTGCTGCGGTCCGAGATGACCGGCGACGATCCCGAAGTGCTCGGTGCCTCGTTGGCTGCTTCGCTCCTCGACGACGCCGGGGGACGGGGCTTCGACGAGTGGTCCCGGGAGGCGGCCGCCAAGTGACCGTCTATCTCGTCGGTGCCGGCCCCGGTGATCCCGGGCTGCTCACCCGCCGGGCCGCCGAGCTGTTGGCCCGGGCCGACGTCGTGGTCCACGACCGGCTCGTCGCCGGCCAGGTGTTGTCGCTCGCCCCTGCCGGCGCTCTGATCGTCGACGTCGGCAAGCAGCCGGGGCGCCCGCGGCGCCAGGAGGAGATCGGCGACCTTCTCGTCGAGCACGGCCGGGCCGGGCGCACCGTGGTGCGCTTGAAGGGGGGCGACCCGTTCGTGTTCGGCCGCGGGGGTGAAGAGGCGCTCGTGCTGCAGCGGGCCGGGGTGCCCTACGAGGTCGTGCCCGGGGTCACGGCCGCCTTCGCCGCGCCGGCCTACGCCGGCGTGCCCGTGACCCATCGAGGGTTGGCCACCTCGGTGGCCGTGGTGACGGGCCGGGTGGGGGACCCCTCGGCCGGCGGCGTCGACTGGGAGGCGCTGGCCCGGGCCGGTGGCACGCTGGTCGTGCTCATGGGCATGGAGAACCGAGCCGAGATCGCCCGGCGCCTCATGGGGGGAGGTCGTTCTTCGGACACCCCGGTGCTGGTGGTGGAGCAGGGGACCACGCCGGCGCAGCGCTCGGTGCGCACCGTGCTGGGCCGTCTGCACGAGGTGGCGCTGGGGGCGCCGGCCACCATCGTGGTGGGGACGGTGGCGGGTCTTGAGCTGGGCTGGTTCGCGGCCGGGCCGTTGGCCGGGACCACGGTGGTGGTGACGCGGGCGGCGGCGCGCGCCGGCCGGTTGGTCGCCCTGCTGGAGGCGGAGGGGGCGAGCGTCGTCCAGCTACCGGTGGTGGCGACCGCCGATCCCGAGGACGGAGG
>JASHZK010000049.1 GCA_030042575.1 Acidimicrobiales bacterium | reverse complement strand
CGGTTGCCGGACGATGATGCTTGCCTGGACTTCCTACGGCGCTCCCGGTACTCGCTCGACGGCGAGACGACCCTTTGTCCCGAGGAGGGGTCGAGCGGACATTCCGCAATGACCATGTGCCGAACGGAATACGTCGTCGAGGTGCAACGGATGTGGTGACCACGTCCACCCCATAGCGGGGACGATCTTCGGTAGTCGTCCCCCTCGCTTCATATATGGCTCTATGCGCTTCCACAGGGCGGCGATAGGCGGCCATCGGCCTCAGAAGTCGCTACACCCGTTTGCGGGCACTGCTGCGGGGCAGGCCGGATGACGAGAGAACCGAGGCTTGGTTGCGCCCCACAGACAGTCCCCAAATTTGATAGTGAGATCCTTCCGTGACGCGTGAATTCACCGGCTTCCGTGTACGTGGTTTTCCGCTAGGCATCCGAGGCGGTTCCTCCTACCGTCAGCCGAAGTAAGTGGTTGTTCGGGTTCAGGTTGTCCGAGCGGGGACGCTCAGACGGGCTATCGTGCGATTCGCACACCGTCATGACGCCCGATCGGTGAAATCAGGTGGTCGAAGAACAACCACAGAGAGGAGCTTGGGATGTCGGGTGATCTTGCGCTAGAGGAGCTTGGGTCAGTCTTCGAGGTTGGGGGAGTCGGATCCCCAAGCTCCTCCTCCCCCACCTCGGAGTTTTCCTACGGCCGAGAACCCGGCCGAGATCGTGGATGCCAGGACCACATTCCCATGCCGCTGCCACCCCCGTCACCGGGAACGTCGCTGGGCGTGCTGCGCACCACGAACCCGCATGAGAGCTTGTCTATCCATGATGGTTTGGCCGACAGCGTCAAGAGCCGGCCCTGTATCACGTGACGTTGCGTGGCTGATCAGCTGACGACGTCGGGTGATTCGGGACCGGAGAGCGGCGCGGCCCCGCTGCGCAAAGCGAATTCCCCGGACATCGGTCAGTGGGGCGTAGAGCCGTTGGAACGGGCGGCGCACAAGGTGGTGGCGGCCTTCAGCCAGATCGGCGACCTGGCGGCCATGATCCTCGACGCCACGTACGCCACCGGCGAGGCGCTGGTCCGCCGGCGCTTCTCCTGGCCGGAGTTCCTCCGGCAGACGTGGTTCCTCATCTCCGTCACCTTCTTGCCGGCGCTGCTGATCTCGGTTCCGTTCGGATTGGTGATCGTCCTCGAGGTCGGTGGCCTGGCGCAGCAGATCGGGGCCACGTCCATCGTCGGCGCGGTGGACTCCCTGGGGATCGTGGCGCAAGCCGCACCGGTCATCACCGCCATCCTGCTTTCAGGCGCCGGCGGTTCTGCCATCTGCGCCGACCTCGGGGCACGCAACATGCGGGACGAGATCTCGGCCATGTGGGTGATGGCCATCGACCCGATCGAGCGGCTCGTAGCTCCACGGGTCCTGGCGACGATCATCGTCTCACTCCTGCTCAACGGGATCGTTGCCTTCGCCGGGATCATGTCCGGGTACTTCTGCGCTGTGTTCATCCTCCACACCAGCGCCGGTGGGTTCCTCAGCTCGTTCAGCCTGTTCGCCCAACCCACGGACTTCATCCAGTCGGAGCTGAAAGCCGCCATCTTCGGCCTGCTGGCAGCGGCCGTCGCCTCGCACCAAGGTCTGAGAGCCAAGCGGGGGCCGGCGGGCATAGGTGAGGCGGTAAACCGCTCCGTGGTCATCACCGGCGTCTCGCTCTTCGTGCTCAACGTCCTCATCACCCAGATCTTCTACGTGGTCACGCCAGCGAAGGTTCTCTGATGGCTGTCCGCCTCCCGGCCGCCCGTCCTGTGCCCGCAGCCATGCAGCCGATTGTGGCGCGAACCGTGAACGTCGCCTCCCGGACCCACGAGCAGCTGGAGATGTTCGGCCGGCTCCTGTTCTTCGTTGTGGAGGTCGTCGCTTACATCCCCTACACGGTCAGGCATTTCCGAAAGGAGATCTGGCGGCAGTTAGGGGACATCACATTCGGCAGCAGGATGCTGGCAGTGGTGGCCAGCACGGTCGTGGTGGCGTCGCTCATCACTGCGGTCGTCGGCGTCAACCTCGGGATCTCGGGCCTGCAGGGCCTGAACATCCTCGGTCTCGGACCGCTCGCCGGCGCTCTGTCGGCGTTCGGCAACACCAGGGAGCTGGCCCCCCTGCTCACCGCCTTCGGCCTTGCCGCCCAGATGGGCTGCCGGTTCACCGCCCAGATCGGGGCCATGCGGGTGTCCGAGGAGATCGACGCCCTCGAGGTGATGTCGATCCCCTCTGTGCCTTACCTCATCACCACACGGCTGATAGCCGCGCTCATCATGGTGATCCCGCTGTATCTCTTCGCACTGTCAGGCGCCTTTCTCGCCTCTCAGCTGACCGTGCTGTTCGTATCGAAGCAAGGTTCCGGTACCTACCTCCACTATTTCTATCTATTTCTGAGCGCCAAGGACGTTCTTCTGTCCGTGGTGAAGGTCATCGTGTTCTGCGTGATGATCACGATCGTGCACTGTTACTACGGCTACAGCGCTACCGGTGGCCCCGAGGGAGTCGGACGGGCCGCCGGCCGCGCCATCCGGGCGAGCGTTGTCGGCATATCGATCCTCGACATGCTCATGACCCTCCTGTTCTGGGGGCTGTCGACCCCCTTCCGTGTGTCGGGATGACCATCGCCCCCCCCGCTCCAGCCGCGGCTATGGCCCAACAGGGCAGGGAGCAGGTTCGACGAAAGACCCCGCGATACGCGTGGTGGGGGGCACTGGCCATAGCCACCGCTCTGGTGGCCGGCGTGCTCGTCTTCGCCTCATTTGGGGGGACGTTCGGGAACTTCGTCGAGGTGACTGCGCAGCTTCCGGCGTCGTCGACCGCCGTTGCCCTCAACAGCCCCGTGGAGTACCGGAACGTGCAGGTCGGCACGGTCGTCAGCAACGGAAAATCCATTCCTGGTGGCCTGGTTTCGATCACGCTCCACATGGAGCCCTCGATGGTCCACGCTATCCCCGCAAATGTCAGGGCCACGGTGGCCCCGGTTTCCTTCTTCGGCAACGAGTACGTCGTCCTGGTCCCTCCCACTCACCGGGGCACTGGTGCCCTCCGTGCGGGCCAGCAGATCAAGTCGCTCGTGACCGGCCAGACGGCATCGCTGCAGGATCTTCTGAGTGACCTCGACCACTTGCTCATCGAGCTCCACCCCGGTCAGCTCGACGCTTCCCTGACGGCCCTTGCCAGCGCGCTCGTGGGCCAGGGGACCTCGCTGGGGAAGAACCTCGTTGCGGGCAACAAGTACCTCCAGGGGATGCTGTCGCTCTGGCCGAAGGCCATTGCGGACCTCGAGGCGTTCGTCCCTGTGGCCAACTCCTTCGCTGAAGCCACGCCCAACCTGCTCCAGATCTTCGCCAACCAGACGGTCACGAGTAGCACCATCGACAAGTCGGCCTCCACCGTCCGCAACGCCATCTCTGGTGGAGCGAAGCTCACGCAAGACGCCAACCAGCTCTTCGACGCCATTCAATCACCCTTCTCAATACTGACCGCCGACTCGGTTCCCTTCCTCGAGGACCTCTCACAGAACCCGAACGAGATCGCTGACCTGCTGTCCGGATTGGACAAGTTCGCCAACGCCTTCTTGGCGGCCACGGCCAACGGACCTTACCTGTCGGCTACGGCGACGGTGAACGTGATCAACCCCGCCGATCTCGGAATCGCTATCCTCGGCGGCTCGCCGTCGACCTTGATCGACGCCATCTCGGCCGGGTTGGGTTCGCAGTACGTCAACCCGCCCCTCTACACCGCAGCCGACTGCCCGCGCTTCGGCTCCCTGTCGAACTGTGGAGGGGTCACGACCGGTGAGGACGCTGCCGGATCGGTTTCGGACGTCCTGCCTGCCTCGGCCGAGACCCAGGCGGTCAGCCAGATCTACCAGTCCGCCGCCGGGCGGCCACCGGCCAACGCCTCTGTCAGCTCGCTCCTGCTTTCGCCCGTGCTCGAGGGTTTGGTGACCCGGTCGTGACGGACCACAGCCCGGCCGAGGTGCCCATGGAGGGGGCTCTCCAGCACGGTCAGCGCCGTCGTGGCGAGAAGAAGGCGCACCATCATCACCCGGGCCTCACCGCCACCATGGTCAAAGTGGTGTTGTTCACCGGTATGTCAGTCGTCATCACGTCCATAGTCCTCTTCTCACTCCTCGACATCGAGACGCACGCCACCGTCGGGTATCGGGCCGACTTCACCGACGTCTCCGGCCTGCAAGCCGGCGACACGGTCCGCATCGCCGGCGTCGAGGTAGGCAAAGTCGGCAGTGTGTCGGTGCACGGCAACATGGCAAGGGTGTCCTTCAGCCTGGAGACGTCACAGCGCATAACGACGACGACGCGAGCGGCGATCGACTTCGCCAATCTCCTGGGGGAGCTCTACCTCGCCATCCTGCCTGGGCCGTCGGGGGGCAGGCCGCTGAAGTCAGGGGGCCTGATCCCGGTGTCCCGTACCACTCCGCCCCTGAACCTCACCGCCGTGTTCGACGGCTTCCAGCCCCTCTTCTCCGCACTTTCGCCCGCCGAGGTCAATGAGCTCGCCGAGTCCATCATCGATATCTTCCAAGGTGAAGCGGGGGCGACCTCGAGCATCATTTCCGAGGTGTCGACGATCACCGACAACCTCGCCGAGCGCCAGGACATCATCAACGGACTGCTCACGAACGCGGCCAGCCTGCTCGACACGGTCGGCGTCCACGACGCTGACCTCGGCGACCTGATCGGTAACTTCGACACTCTCGTAAAGGGTCTGGCCGCTTCGAAAACCCAGATCGGTGGGGCCGTCAGCAACGTGAACACGCTGACGAACCTTGCCGCCCATTACTTCGGAGCGTCGCAGCCTCAGTTCGACCAGGACATCCAGGGGCTGGCGACGGCCACGAGTTCGCTGGTGGCCAACCAGTCGCGTATCAACACCTTGTTCAAGGGCTTACCGGGTCTTCTCAACACCGCGACCAAGATCCAGTCCAGTGGCAATTGGGTGCAGGCCTACGTTTGCGACCTGACCGTCAACCTCCTCGGTCCGGGAGGCGGCCCGGCACCGCCGTTGAACATCTCGATCATCCCCGGCGCCTTCCCCGCCAAGGGCGTGTACCCGGCGAACATCACCCTTCCTTCGGGCGCCATCGGCGATCAGTCGGAACACACGGCGGCCTGCTCATGAAACGTTTCCGGGAGCGCAACCTTGCTTTG
>JASHZK010000009.1 GCA_030042575.1 Acidimicrobiales bacterium | reverse complement strand
GCCTTCCCCGCTGTCGAGGATCAGTCCGTAGGGGCCGATGGTGAGCCTGGGCGAGAAAAAGGGGTCGCCGTCGACGATCTCCGGCGCCCACCGCCGTAACAGACGGACCTCGTCGGCAGCCGGATGCAGCGCTCCACGACTCTGGCTCTCGTCGTGGACCACGGTCACATAGGGCGTGTAGAGCACCCGGTACCCGGCCCGACGCAGGCGGATGCAGAAGTCGACGTCGTTGTAAGCCACCGCGAAGTCCTCGTCGAAGCCACCGACGGCCCGCCACGCCGAACGCCGGATGAGACAGCATGCTCCCGTGACGGCGCTCACGTCGCGGGTGGCGCGCATCAACCCCATCCCGGGCAGGCGGATGCCGGGGGCCTCGAAGGCGAGGTTGGCCGCCGGCACGGCGCAGCCCAGAGCGATGCCCTCGTGCTGCAAGCGCCCGTCACCGAACTGCAGGCGACAGCCGACGGCGCCCACGCCGGGCTGGGCGCCCAACTCGACGAGCCCGGCGATCCATTGCGGATCCACGATCCTGGTGTCGTTGTTGAGGGTCACCACGAACTCGACGTCGCTGTCGGCGAAGCCCCGGTTCATGATGGCCGAGTAGTTGAACGGGCCGGGCGCCGCCACCACCCGAACCGGGCTGCCTTCGAGCAGTTCGGCGGTGGCGGGCTCGGTGCTGTCGTTGTCGAGCACGGTGATGGCGTAATCGGGGTAGTCGGTGAGCGATGTGATCGATTCCAGGCAAGGACCGAGGAGGTCGGCTCGGTCCCGGGTGGGGATCACGATCTCGACGCGAGGGGACGGCTGCGGGATGGCGTAACGGACTCGGTAGGCTCCGGGGAAGGAACCCGGCTCCACGGCGGCGGGCAGACTCCGGCGATCGAGTGCGTCCTTCACCGCCTCAATCCCGGCTTCGTAGGCCCACGGCTTGGCCGAGGAAGCCAAAGACGTGGAACGTGCCGACTGCCGCCACGAGTAGAGGACCTCGGGGATGTGGACGATGGCGGCGGTGCGCTCCGACAGACGTAGCAGCAAGTCGTGGTCCTGGGCGCCGTCGCGCTCGGGGCGCAGCCCGCCGACTTCCTCGACCAAGCTCCGCCGGACCATCACGAAGTGAGTCACGTAGTTCATCCCGAGAAGGGTCTCGGGCGACCATCCCGGCTTGAGCAGCGGGTACAGGCGCTGCCCGGCAGCAACGAGCACGTCCTCATCGCAGTAGACGAGGTCGGTGTCCGGACTGCGCTCGAGCTCCTGGGCGTAGAGGAACAGGGTGTGGGGCTCGAGGACGTCGTCGTCGTCCAAGAAGGCGACGTACTCGCCGCCCGCCAGGTTGAGGGCTGCATTGGTGGCCCGGGAAATGCCGCCGTTCTCCTCCGAGACCTCCAACTTGATGCGGGGGTCGGAGTGTGCCAGATCTTCGAGTGTCCGACGCACCCCGGGCCGGCTGGAGGCGTCGTCGCAGATGCACAGCTCCCAGTGCTCGTAACTCTGCCGCTGCACCGAGCCCACCGCCTCGGCCAGCGCCGCCGGGTCGGGGTCGTGGACGGGCATGCAGATGCTCACGAGAGGCCGCACCTTGAAGGTCGACGAACGCTTGCGCTGCAGCTCGAGCTCCTGCTCTCCCGGCCGGCGACCTGCCAGCCAGGCGGCGTAGAACGAGGCGAAGCGCTGCTCGGGACTGGGCCGGCGCAGCACGAAACGGGCCGCCCGCCGCAGGCGCCCGGCCCAACGGCGCCGGCGCGAACCGAAGGGAAGGGCGTTGCGCACCCGGTCGGTGGCCTCCATGACCAGCCCCACCGCTCGGTTGGCCTGGTAACGACCCAGGGCCAGCTGCAGCCGGGCGTTCTCGATGGCCAGCTCGGCCTGATGGGCGTAGAGGTCCTCGAGCTCGCTCAACCGAGGATGGGGGGACGGATCTCCGCCCGCAGCCCCAGGGCCACGGTGCCCTTGGTCCGCCCGGGGTTCATGACGTCGAAGTGGGCAGCCCGGTCCTGGATGTCGATGGCCACTCCCGTCCGGTCGCTCACCACGATCCCGACGTCGTAGGAGCCCTCGAGAAGGGGCACGGTGTCGAAGGTGAAGTCGACACGTCCGACCCCCACCGGTGCGTCGAAGGTCTGGTCGAGCTCGGCGGTGTCGGAGCGGTAGATCAGATTGCCCTGCTGGTCCCGGATGGCGATGCCGAACACCACGTCCGGGGTCTTCTCCAACGCCTCGAAGGGCACCTGGACCGACAGCGACTCTCCCGGCAACAGATAGCCCCGGCTTCCGGTCCCCGGATGCTCGAGACTGGCCTCCCCCAGCCGTATCCGCCGCAGCCGGGGCGCTCCCTCGGCGCCGTCGTTGCCGGCCGGGTCCCCGACACCGCCGGCAGCCACCAGGCGCTCGTGGTAGTGGTGGAGGGCCTCCCCCGCCCCCCCCATGGCCACCATATCGCCGGAGTCGAGCACCACGGCCCGGTCGCAGATCTGGCGGACCTGGTCGGCCGCGTGGGTGACGAAGAGGATGGTGCGACCGTCGTCCTGGAACTGCCTGATCCGACCCATGCACTTGCGCTGGAAGTCCTCGTCGCCGACAGCCAGCACCTCGTCGATCACCAGGATGTCGGGCTCGACGTTGACGGCCACGGCGAAACCCAGCCGCATGTACATGCCCGACGAGTAGTACTTGACCTGGTTGTCGATGAAGTGCTCGAGTTCGGCGAAGGCCACGATGTCGTCGTAACGCCGTTCCACCTCGCGGGTGGAGAGCCCCAGCAGCGAAGCATTCAGAAACACGTTCTCCCGTCCGGTCAATTCCGGCTGGAACCCGGCCCCCAGCTCGAGAAGGGCAGCCAGCTGGCCTCGGACCACCACCTTGCCTTTGGTGGGCTGGAGGATCCCCGAGATGCACTTGAGCAGGGTCGATTTACCCGAGCCGTTTCGGCCCACGATCCCGACCGTCTCCCCTTCGATCACGCTGAAGGTCACGTCCCGCAGCGCCCAGAACTCCTCGAAGGGGTTGCGCCCGGCGTGGAGGACCCGCTCCTTCAGCGACGTGTACTTCTCGTGGTAGAGGCGGAAGCGCTTGGAGACGTCGACGACGTCGACCGCCGTGTTCATGGCCGGTTCACAACTCCTCGGCGAAGTTCCCCTCGAGGCGGGCGAAGAGGACCATGGCACCCAAGAGAAGCACCATCGACACGCCGAAGACGGTGAGGTCGGCTCCCACGTACCACAGAGTGCTGTAGTGGGCCAGGACCCCGTCCTTGACCGGATCATGGGCACAGACGATCCGGCCGGCCCTCGCCACGCAGGTCGGGAGGGTGGAGATCGGATGGTTGACGTTGTAGAAGACGCGCTGGAAGGTCATGACCGGCGCCACGATGGGGTTGGCGAAGTAGAGCCAGAGCAGATGCGTCCCTGGGATGCCCAGGAGCCTGTGACGGTACAGCTTGTTGTGTACCGCGCCCGAGAAGGCGTAGATACCGGGCACCGCCCAGAACCAGGCCAACAGGATGACCTCGACCAGGTGCTGGGTGTCACGGAGATAGACGTTGGCGGCCGACAGGAACACGGCCAAGGCGGCGGCGAAGGCGATGATGGCGATCAGGGCCAGGGGCACCAGCCAGAGGACGGGCCAATCCGGCCGGTGCCAGAAGCCGAGGAGGAACAGCAGCATGACGACGAACTGGAAGACGAAGAACACCACTCCCGCCCCCACCGAGGCCAGAGCCAGGATCTCCCGGGGAAAGGACACCTTGCGCACCAAGCCGGCATTACCCGTGATCGAGGCGGTCCCGGCCATGATCGAATTCTGAAAGAGGTTCCACAGCAGCACAGCGGCGAACATGTAGATGACGAAGTGGGGGATCCCGTTGGGCAGGAAGAAGGTGAAGATCACGTAGAACACGGTCAGGGTCAGGGCCGGATTGAGCATCGACCACAGGAACCCGAGGAACGAGTTCTTGTACTTGACCTTGATCTCCTTGCGCACCAGAAAGGCAAAGAGCTCCCGGGACCGCCACAGCTCGAGCAGGCGGAGGCGAAGGCTGACCCGGGCGGCCACCACCCGGGTGGGCTTGGGACCCCGGGCGGCGGCCCGCTCGGCCCGGGCCTCCAGCTCCAAGAGGGCGCCGGCCGGACGCTCGGCGATGCCGACGGAGCCGGCGGGCTCGCTCAAGTGGCGACCGCGGCCGAGTGCTCGATCACCCGATCAATGAACCCGTAGTCCTTGGCCTCCTCGGCGGTGAACCACCGGTCACGGTCGGAGTCCGCCTCGATGCGCTCTATGGGCTGGCCGGTGTGGAAAGCGATGCGCTTGGCCATCATCCGCTTCAGGTAGACGATCTGCTCGGCCTGGATGGCGATGTCGGCGGCCTGCCCCTGCATCTGGCCCGAGGGTTGGTGCATGAGGATACGCGAGTGGGGCAGGGCCAGGCGCTTGCCCGGGGCCCCGGCACACAGCAGGAACTGGCCCATCGAGGCGGCCAGCCCGACACAGATGGTGCTCACGTCACAGTTCACGTACTGCATGGTGTCGTAAATGGCCAGGCCGTCGGTGACCGAGCCACCCGGCGAATTGATGTAGAGGGCGATGTCGCGGTCAGCATCCTCGGCCGCCAAGAGCAGCAGCTGGGCACACACCAGATTGGCCACGTTCTCGTCGATGGCCGTGCCGATGAAGATGATGCGCTCCTTGAGCAACCGCTGGAAGACCTCGGCCGATGCGGCATCGGACAGGTTGCTGCGCATGAGTGGACCGCGTTCCATGGAGCGCAATCCTATCTGTTGCCCCCCATTGCTCAGCCTGATGGGTTCATGCCGGCAGCAGGTGGGTCGGGCGTCGAATTCGGACCGGCCACGCCCAGTGGCCCGTACCACTGGGAATTGGACGACTCCCAGTACACCCACAGCGAGTCGCCCTGGCCCTGCACGGCGATCGTGGGCAAGCCCTGCGGACTGACAGCGAGGCTCGGCTCGCCGTAGGTGGAGTTCGTTCCTCCCACACCCAGCGGGCCGTACCACTGAGCGTCGGACCCCTCCCAGTACAGCCACAGGGTGTCGTTCGGGCCCTGTACCGCCACTTTGGGCAGGCCCGACGGGCCGACGGCCAGGCTGGGGGCGCCGTAGGTGGAGTTCGTGCCTCCCACGCCCAGGGGGCCGTACCACTGGGCGTCGGACCCCTCCCAGTACAGCCACAAGGTGTCGTTCGGCCCCTGTACCGCCACTTTGGGCAGGCCCGACGGGCCGATGGCCAGGCTGGGGGCGCTGTAGGTGGTGCCCGGCCCCCCCACCTGCAGCGGGCCGTACCACTGGGCGTTGGCCGCCATCCAGTACAGCCACAGGGTGTTGTCGGGACCTTCGACGGCCACGGTGGGCAGCCCGGTCGGGCCCATAGCCACACTCGGCACCGAGTACGCCGATCCGGCCCCGCTGATCCCGAGCGGTCCGTACCAGGTCCCGGCCCCGCTCCCTGCCGTCCAGTACGTCCACAAACTGTCGCCCGGACCCTGGACCGCCACGTACGCCTGTCCCGTCCCGCTGACGGCGAGCGAGGGCGCCGAATAGGCCGAACCCGAGTTGCCGATCAGGGCGCTCGTCCACTGGCCTCCCGGTCCCTCCCAGTAGTCGGTCAGGGTGTTGCTCGGGCCGTTCACGAGCACCGAGGGGTCACCGACGCACGGGCTGTCCCACGCCGGGGCCGGTGGGTCGTAGCTCTGGCCCACATAGCCCTGGGCGTTGGTGGTGCCCCAAGCCGAGTTGTCGATGTCGTAGGTGGTGGTGCCGGCGCCGCTGTCGGGGCCCCCGGGAGCGGCGCTGCTGGCCAGGTCCGAGACGATCTTGTCGTAACCCCACTCCGGATCGCCGTTGGGATAGGTGCCACCGTCGGTCAGCGTGGCGACGGTGGCGTACACGCCGTCGTCCCAGTCGACGAAGCTCTGGACCCCGGCACTGTTGAACTCGGTGGACCCGTCGTAGGACTCGCCCGCCCCGGGCCAGGTCGTGTTCTGTGGATTGAACTTGGCGCCGTCGATCCAGTTGCCGCCCTCGGCCATCTCCCAGGCGAGGATCGATTCCAGGTTGTTGGCCGAGGCCGGCACCCCGAGCTCGTGCAGGAACGCGTAGGCGTAGTCCGTAGGTGTGTACACGCACACCGGGTCGGTGGCTGGAGCGGGAGTGTCGACCCCCGGCTGCGACTGGGCGCCGGCCGGCGAAGAGCCGAGGAAGAGAAGGGCGGGGACCAGCGCCGCGGCCAGGGACACGGCGGCAAACCGGGTTGGGGATCTACGCACTGGGGTTCCCTTTGTCACTCGACGCAGGCGCCGCCCGCCGGGTCGCCCACCAGCCTGCATTTAGGGCACA